>JAKLLP010000156.1 GCA_023150055.1 Gammaproteobacteria bacterium
TGTTCGCGAGCAGCATGCAGAATGGCCGGCTCGGCGTGATGGTTGCCGCCGAGGGGCGCACGGAGGTGGACGGCTCCGGCAACCGCTTCGTGATCCTCGAGAACGGGCGGCGCTACGAGGGCACGCCCGGTACGCCGAGCTACCGGGTGATGGAGTTCGAGCGTTACCAGATCAGGATGGAGTCCAAGGAGGCCGCCAGCGCGCCGCGGCAACCCCGGACCCTTACGCTGCCCGCGCTCATCAAGAACCCGGACGACCGCAACCGGGGTGAGCTGATGGGCCGCATCAGTACGCCCTTGCTGGCCCTGATGCTGGCGCTGCTGGCGATCCCGCTGTCCTTCGTCAACCCGCGGGCCGGGCGCACCAACAACCTCATTCTGGCGGTATTGGTTTACCTGATCTACAGCAACGCGGTCAGCGTCTGCCAGTCGTGGATCGGGCAGGGGCGGATGCGTTTCGATGTCGGCCTGCTGGTGCCCCACGTGGTGATGCTGGGTGTCCTGGCGATCCTGTTCTATCGGCGGATCAGCGTTTTTGCGCGCTGGCGGAGGCGTTGATGATTCCGGTTTATGTCCGCTACCTGAGCCGCGAGATCTACGCCGCGGTGCTGCTGGTGCTGCTGGCCTTCCTGGGGTTGTTTGCGTTCTTCGACCTCGTCAATGAGCTAGACGAGGTCGGCAAGAACGGCTACATGCTGTATCACGCTGCCGTTTACGTGGCGATGATCCTGCCGGGCCGGGTGTATGAGCTCATGCCGATCGCGGTGCTGATCGGCACGTTGTATGCCTTGACCACCTTTGCCCGGCATTCCGAGATCACCGTGCTACGGGCCTCGGGTCTGTCCACGACGCGCTTCCTGTTTGCCCTGCTGGGGATCGGCAGCGTCTTCGTCGCGTTGACCTTCATCTTTGGCGAATACCTGGCGCCGCCGGCCGAGCGTGCCGCCCAGCAGTGGCGTCTGGCGGCGACGCGGTCGATGGTGTCCCAGGAGCTGCGCACCGGCCTGTGGGTGCGCGATGGCCGGCGCTTCGTGAATGTGCGCAGTGTCCTGCCGGATACCTCGCTGCAGGGCGTGCGCATCTACGAGTTCGACGAGCGGGCTGCGCTGGTTTCGATCAGCGAGGCCGAGACGGGCGTCCATGAGGGCGCGGCCGAGGGCTGGCGCCTGCGCGATGTGCAGCAGACCCGCTTCTTGGGGGATCGCACCGAGACGCGGGTGCTGCCCGACCTGGTCTGGAAGTCCGAGCTCACGCCCGAAGTGCTGTCGGTGTTGATGGTCGTGCCGGAGCGCATGTCGGTGTGGAAGAAGCTGGCCTACCCGTTTGCCGCTCTGGTCATGATGGGTCTGGCGCTGCCCTTCGGCTACATGCAGACGCGCATGGGCGGCGTGAGCCTGAAGGTGTTCTCCGGGATCATGATCGGGGTGGGCTTCCACCTGCTCAACGGGCTGTTCTCGAACCTCGGCGTCATCAATGGCTGGGTTCCGGCGGTGGCAGCCTTGACCCCCAGCATCGTATTCCTGCTTGCTGCGATGGCGATGATGTGGTGGGTGGAGCGCCGCTGAGGCGCCCGGAAGTTCAGGCCTTCGGGGTGGCGGGCAGGAGGATGATCCGCGTGCCGGCCAGGCGGTCGTGGAGAAACTGCCTGTCCCGATCGAAGATGGCCCACCACAGGCCGATTCCGCCCAGCAGCACCGACGGCCACGCCAGGGCGTAGCGCAGCCAGCCCTGCTTCAGCGATACCGGATTGCCGTCGGTGGTCACGATGCGGAGTTTCCACGTCTGCATTGCCAGGGTCTGGCCGCCTCTGCGCCAGTACCACAGGAAATACGCCCCCAGCACCAGGAATATATGCAGCCACAGCACGCCGCCGGGCGGGGTGTAGTCGGTGCCGGCACCCAGGATGAGCAGCGGAACCATGAACGTCAGGGCCAGCACCCCCAGGAGGAGCAGGCTCTCATAGAGCATGCTGGCCAGGCGCCGGCGCAGGCCGGCCAGTTCGACGGCCTGCCGCCCGGAGCCGGCGGGCCCGGGGCGGATGGATTGTTTGGACATGGGCGGGGTCAGGGTTTGGCGGGAGTGGTGCTGGCCGCCGTTGTCGGGTCGGCGGGAGCCGGGCTCGCTGAGGGTGAGGGATACGCTGCCGTCGCCGGCGCCGCAGGGGTTGCCGTGGCTGGCTGAGCTGCGGGCGGCTGAGGGGCTGCGACGATGGCCGCCGGTGCCTCAGCCGTGGTAGGTGCGGATGGCGGCTTCTGGACGACGATGCGCGGCAGCGCCGGGCGTGGCGGCGGCGGTGCGGTCAGCGGCTTGATGGGCTTGGCGCTGGCCTTGGGAGGGACGGGCTTCACCGGAGGCTTCTTGGCGGCCTCGGTGAAGCGTTCCTTTTCTTCGCTGGGGAGCTCCTTGTAGGCGTTCCACTTCTGCCGCAGGGCCTCGCGCTTTTCCGGTGGAATGCGCTGCAGGTTGCGATACTGCTCGCGGGCACGGCTGCGCTCTTCCGGAGTCAGGTTCATCCAGGTCTGCATGCGGCCCTGGAGGCGGTCTTGCTCTTCCGGCGTGTAGGCGGGGAAACGGTCGGCGATGCCGGCCCACTTGCGCTTGCGTTCGTCGGGGAGGTCCTGCCACTCCTTGGCGAGGGGTGCGAGCGTGCGCTGCTGCGCCGGCGTGAGGTCACGCCAGGCGGGTGCGGTGATGGGCGGCGTGGCCAGCGCCAGGGTCGAGCAGGCGAGGGCAACTCCCCCGATCAATCGGGCGAGTTGTTTTGAACCCATGCGTCGAAACCCTGGTCGAGGTAAGCGTCAATCGGGAGATCGTCGGAGAGGAGGGCGCTATCGACTTCCTCGAGTTCGGCCATGCGCTGCATTTCGCCCAGCAGGCCGCTGCCGACGACGAGGAGGAGGATCAGCACCATCGCGATCGCCGTCCGCCCCTGCGGCAGGGCGCGCTCGGTGAAGGCGTGGCTGATGCCGGCCAGGCTGAAGCGGCGCACCGTGACTTTCTGACGGGCGAGGGCCTTCTGGCGTGCCTCGTGGAGACGGTTCGAGACCTTCGGCGAGACCTGGCGCGCGGAGGTGTTGAGATGCTGCCGCACGCGAAACTGAAATTCGTGCTCATTCATAGCGTTATGCCCTTTGCTGCAAGTGCCGCGGCAAGCGTGTGCGTGGCCCGGGAGCAGTGTGTTTTCACGCTGCCTTCCGAGCATCCCATTGCCACAGCCGTTTCGGCTATATCCATTTCTTCCCAGTAACGCATGAGGAAGGCTTCGCGTTGACGGGGAGGCAGTTTTTCGATTTCCGTCTCGATGGCAGTCAGGGTCTGCTGCTGTTCGAGCTGGGCGTGGGGTGACTCGCTCTTGTAGTCGCTGTCGGCCGATTCGATGACTTCGAGGGGGTCGTGCTCGTCCTCCTCCGGCCCGGAAAAGGCGGACAGCAGGGTCGTCCACATGCTGCGCACCTTCTGGCGGCGGTAGAAGTCGCGGATGACGTTCTGCAGGATGCGCTGGAAGAGCATCGGCAGCTCCTCGAGCGGCTTGTCGCCGTATTTTTCGGCGAGCTTCATCATCGCGTCCTGCACGATGTCCAGGGCTGACTCTTCGTTGCGGACCGCGAACATGGCCTGTTTGAAGGCTCGTTTTTCGACGCTGGCGAGGAAATCCGATAGTTCGAGGCGGGAGGGCAGGGGGAACCTCAGGTGTCTGGCGCACGCCGGTGAACGTGCGAAAAGAGAATACACAAGCGAGACTGCAGTCATGCCCCGATGCGCGTGCCCCATGCAGGGCGCCTTGACCAATCGCCGGCTCGGCGGTAAGGTTTCGCGTTTTACATTGCCGAGACAGCTTCGGGTGCAGCGATGGTATTGACCGGTGCGGAAATTGTAATCAGGTGTCTCCAGGAAGAAAAGGTCGATTACCTTTTCGGCTATCCCGGCGGCTCCGTGTTGTACATCTACGACGAATTGTTCAAGCAGGACAAGGTTCGTCACGTGCTGGTGCGTCATGAGCAGGCTGCCGTGCATGCCGCCGACGGCTATGCGCGTTCCACCGACAAGGTCGGTGTCGCGCTGGTGACCTCCGGCCCTGGTGCGACCAACGCGGTGACCGGCATCGCTACGGCCTACTGCGACTCCATCCCGTTGGTGGTGATCTCCGGTCAGGTGCCGTCCGCGGTGATCGGCCAGGACGCCTTCCAGGAAGTCGATACGGTGGGCATCACCCGCCCGTGCGTGAAGCACAACTTCCTGGTGCGCGACGTCCGCGACATCGCCGACACCATCAAGAAGGCGTTTTATCTTGCCAAGACGGGGCGTCCGGGCCCGGTGCTGGTGGATATCCCCAAGGACATCACTGCTCAGAAGTGCGAGTTCGAGTACCCGCAGACGGTCTCGATGCGCTCCTACAATCCGGTGGTCAAGGGGCACCACGGCCAGATCAAGAAGGCCCTGCAGCTGCTCCTCGGTGCCCGTCGCCCGATGGTCTATATCGGCGGTGGCGTGGTGCTCGGCGATGCGGCCGACAAGCTGACGGCGCTGGTGCGCAAGCTCGGCTTCCCGTGCACCAACACGCTGATGGGCCTCGGCGGCTTTCCGGCCACCGATCGCCAGAACGTCGGCATGCTCGGCATGCACGGCACCTACGAAGCCAACATGGCGATGCATTACTGCGACGTGCTCCTCGCCGTGGGTGCGCGCTTCGACGACCGCGTGATCGGCAGCCCGGCGCACTTTGCGTCCGAGCCGCGCAAGATCATCCACGTGGACATCGATCCGTCGTCCATCTCCAAGCGCGTGAAGGTGGATGTGCCCATCGTCGGTCATGTCGACGAAGTCCTGGGTGAGCTGCTGGCGCTCCTCGACGGCACCACCGAACGCCCGGATGAAGAGTCGCTGGGCGTCTGGTGGAAGCAGATCGAGGAATGGCGCAGTCGCGATTGCCTGAAGTACAAGAACAGCGACGAGGTGATCAAGCCGCAGTTCGTGGTCGAAAAGTTGTGGGAAATCACCAACGGCGATGCCTTCGTGACCTCCGACGTGGGCCAGCACCAGATGTGGGCGGCCCAGTACTACAAGTTCGACAAGCCGCGTCGCTGGATCAACTCCGGCGGCCTCGGCACCATGGGCTTCGGCCTGCCCTCCGCGATGGGTGTGCAGCTCGCCCATCCGGGGTCTCCGGTGGCGTGCGTCACCGGCGAGGCCTCGATCCAGATGAACATCCAGGAGCTTGCCACCTGCCGGCAGTTCCGCCTGCCGATCAAGGTCGTGATGCTCAACAACCGCTACCTGGGCATGGTGCGCCAGTGGCAGGAAATCTTCCACGGCAACCGCTACTCCGAGTCCTACATGGATTCCCTGCCGGATTTCGCGCGGCTCGCCGAGGCCTATGGCCACGTCGGCATCCGCGTGGACAAGCCGGGTGACGTGGAAGGGGCCTTGCGTGAGGCGTTCTCGCGCAAGAGCGACCTCGTCTTCCTCGACTTCCAGGTGGATCAGACCGAGAACGTCTATCCGATGGTCCAGGGTGGCAAGGGGCTCACCGACATGATCCTGTCGGCCGAAGATCTTTGATTGGCCGGAGGGCAGCCCGCGTTTGCGGCTGTTTTCCGATCCGCCGGCCGGGCAGGGTGCCC
>JAKLLP010000157.1:0-230 GCA_023150055.1 Gammaproteobacteria bacterium
CGGTCACCGCCGCAGCGATCACGACGACGAGAACCCTGCTGGGGATAGCAAAACGCGCGGTCATGTCGAGACTCCTGTCAATGAATGCCCTGCCCGGGGCGCTCTTATCGCAGAAATGAACCCTATCGGCAAACCATCGGTAATCCGCCCGGCGCGGACCCGGAATATTGCCGCGCCGGGCCGAAAACCTTAGCGTCCTGCCATGATCAAAGTTGCGCGAGCTGTCGTCG
>JAKLLP010000157.1:240-5612 GCA_023150055.1 Gammaproteobacteria bacterium
CGGGGGCGCACCCGGGAGCGATTCCCGGCAGGTACGGCCGGCTTTTCTCCGGGCTCCGCGTCGCACCAGTCCCTGCCCCGGGGTCCGCCCGCATGTCGTTGCCTGACGGTCAACGGCGCAGGGATGGCTATGGCGACGACGCCGTCTGGCGCATCGCCGCCCCCATGATCCTCTCGGCCGCGACCACGCCGCTGCTCGGCATGGTGGACACCGCCGTGGTCGGCCACCTCGATGAGCCCTGGTATCTCGGCGCGGTCGCCGCCGGGACCACGATCTTCACCGTGCTCTTCATGGGGCTGAACTTCCTGCGCATGGGTACGACCGGCCTGACCGCACAGGCCTTCGGTGCCGGCGAGGGCGTCGCCGTGCGTGACGCCCTCGGCCGCGCGCTGCTCACCGCGGCCGCGCTGGCGGTAGCGCTGATCGCCCTGCAGAGCCTCATCATCGAGGCCGCGCTCGGCGCCCTGGGTGCGGGCGCGCAGGTCTCGGCGTTCACCCGCGAGTACTTCGCGGTGCGTATCTGGAGCGCACCGGCCTCGCTCGCGAATTTCGTCGTGGTCGGCTGGCTGCTCGGCATGCAGAACGCGCGCGGTCCGCTCACGCTCACGCTCGCGACGAATTTCACCAACATCGTCCTCGACCTCGTCTTCGTGCTGCTGATGGGGCTGCGGGTACGCGGGGTCGCCTTCGCGACGGTGCTTGCGGAACTCGTCGGGCTGGTCGTGGGCCTGGCCTTCGTGCGCGCCGAGCTCGCCGCGCTCCCGGGCAGCTGGCGCCCCTCGGCTCTGTTGGACATCGGCCGGTACCGGCGCTTGTTCGTCATCAGCAGCAACCTGCTGTTGCGCACGCTGTCCCTCATGCTCGTGTTCGCCTTCATCACCGCCCAGGGAGCCCGGATGGGCGACGTGATACTGGCCGCGAACGCGCTGCTGATGAACTTCCAGCACCTGCTGTCCTACGCGCTCGACGGGATTGCTCACGCGGCCGAGGCGCTGACCGGCAAGGCCGTCGGTGAGCGCAACGTCGCCGGCCTGGTCGCGACGGTGCGCCGCAGCCTGCGCTGGTCGGTCGGACTTGCGCTCGTGTTCACGCTGGCCTACGCCGCCGGCGGCGGCGCGCTGATCGACGTGCTCACCGGCATCCCCGAGGTGCGCGCGGCGGCACGGGCTTACCTGCCCTGGCTCGTGCTCTCCCCGCTCGTTTCCGTGTGGCCGTTTCTCTATGACGGGGTCTTCGTGGGGGCGACCCGGCCGCGGGAGATGCGCCTGGTGATGATGGCGGCGGCCTTTCTCGTCTTTCTGCCCACCTGGTACCTCGCCCGCGACCTCGGTAACCACGCGTTGTGGCTTGCCTTTGTCCTGTTCATGAGCGCACGCGGGCTCGGTATGCACCTGTGGTTCCGCCGCCTGCTCACACGCGGTGCTATTCCGTGATGCCCGCCGCGGCGCCGACCTCGCGCCTTGCCTGGCGGCCTTTGTAATTCCAGCGCAGCGACCACCATGGTGTGAAAAGTTCCCTAGAATGGCGCGTTCCAGACCCCCAGAGGGAGCGCGCATGCGCCGCCGCGACAACCCGTGGACCACGCTCAGCACCCGCATGGTGTACGCCAATCCCTGGCTCGAACTCTGGGAGGAAAACTGCCTGGATCCCTCCCGCCGGCCGGCCTTGTACGGCCGGGTCAGCTTCCGCAACAAGGCCGTGGGCATCATCCCGATCGATGAGGACGGGCACACCTGGCTCGTCGGCCAGTACCGCTACTGCCTGCACCAGTACTCCTGGGAGATCCCGATGGGCGGCTCGCCCCATCGACTCCCGGTGCTGGAGTCGGCGCGGCGCGAGCTGAAGGAGGAAACAGGCCTCACCGCGGATCGCTGGGAGCAGATTCTCTTCGTCCACACCAGCAACTCCGTAACGGACGAGGAAGGCTACGTCTTCACGGCCGAGGGCCTCACCCACGGCGATACCGAATTCGACTCCACCGAGCAGATCGAGCTGCGCCGCCTGCCGGCTCGCGATGCCGTGCGCATGGCTGAAGAGGGCAGCATCACCGACGCGCTGAGCGTGGCAGGGCTGCTCAAGCTCGCGCGGCTGCGGGGCTGGCAGTGAACGGACCTGGCAGTTCCGCGCGGCTACGGTTGCTGACCCGCATCACCCCTGCGATCATTGCCCGCCATGCAGGATGAGGCGATCCGGCGGGTTCTCGATTTCTGGTTCTCGGCGGCGGAACTGGACACACCGCAGATCGACAGCCGCATGGAGCGCTGGTTCAGCGCGGACCCCGCTCTCGACCGGCAGATTCGCGAGGAATTCGGCGCACTGGTCGAGAAAGCCCTCAAGGGCGCCCTCGACCACTGGGCGCAGACGGCGGAGGGGCGCCTCGCGTTGATCCTGCTGCTCGACCAGTTCTGCCGGCACATCTATCGCGGCACCGCGAGGGCCTTCGAAGGCGACCGGCGCGCGTTGCGCCTGTGCGTCGAGGGCTCCATGAACAATGTGTACCGGACGCTCCCGGCGGTGCAGCGGGTGTTCTTTTTCATGCCGCTGCAGCACGCCGAATCGCCCGCCGTGCAGGACAAGTCCGTGCGCGTGTACAACGCTCTGGCCCAGGGCGTTTCCGAGACACTGCGGGAAACGTTCCTCACGTTTGCGCAGTTCGCCGAACTGCACCGGGATATCATCGAGGAATTCGGCCGCTTTCCGCACCGCAACCGCCATCTCGGACGAACCAACACGCCGGAAGAAGAAGCCTTTCTTGCCGGTGACGCTCCGACCTTCGGCCAGTAGCAGCCACCAGCATAAGGAACATGTGATGCACTACCAGCCCATCCGCCGCGTCGCGATCATCGGTGGCCTGCGCATCCCGTTCTGCCGGGCCTACACGCACTACGCCGAGCGCTCCAACCAGGAGATGATGACGGCCGTGCTCGGTGGCCTGGTCGGCCGTTTCCACCTCGAGGGCAAGCGCCTCGGTGACGTCTCGCTCGGCGCGGTGATGAAACACTCGCGCGACTGGAACCTCGCGCGCGAGTGCGTGCTCGGCAGCGGCCTCGCCGCGGAAACCCCGGCGTTCGACCTCCAGCGCGCCTGCGGCACGAGCCTGGAAGCGGCCATCCTCATCGGCAACAAGATCGCCCTCGGCCAGATCGATTCCGGCATCGCGGCCGGGACGGACACCATCAGCGACACGCCGGTGGTTTACCCGGACGACTACCGGCGCATCCTGGGCCGCAGCTACCGCGGCAGGACGCTCACCGAGCGCCTCGCCCCCTGGCTCGGGCTTCGACCGCGTCACTTCAAGCCCGGACTGCCCGGTGTGGTGGAGCCGCGGACCGGCTTGTCGATGGGCGAAAGCACCGAACTCACCGCCAAGGCCTGGGGCCTCACCCGCGAGGCCCAGGACGAAGTCGCGCTCGCCAGCCACCAGAATGCGGCCCGCGCCTGGGACAGCGGCTTCTACGACGATCTCGTGCTGCCCTGGGCGGGTGCCACCCGCGACAACAACATCCGCAGCGACACCTCGCTCGAGAAACTCGCCAGGCTCAAGCCCGTGTTCGACAAGAGCCCCGCCGGGACCATGACCGCAGGCAACAGCACGCCGCTCACCGACGGCGCCGCGGCCGTGTTGCTCGCCTCCGAGGAATGGGCCGCGGCGCATGGACTGCCGGTGCAGGCCTATCTGCGTTACGGCCAGGTCGCGGCGGTCGATTTCGTGAAGAGCGAGGGGCTGCTGATGGCGCCCGCCTACGCGGTATCGACCATGCTGCGCCACGCCGGTCTCGGCCTCGGCGATTTCGACCTCTACGAGATCCACGAGGCATTCGCCGCGCAGACGCTCGCGACGCTGAAGGCTTGGGAGAGCGAGGAGTTCTGCCGCAAGCGCCTCGGGCGCGACCGCCCGCTCGGGTCGATCGACCGCAGCCGCCTCAACGTCAAGGGCGGCAGCCTTGCCCTCGGCCATCCGTTTGCCGCCACCGGGGCGCGGATCCTCGCCACAGCCGCGAAGGAACTCGCGGAACGCGGCTCCGGGCGCGGCCTGATCTCGGTCTGCACCGCCGGCGGCATGGGGGTCACTGCCATTGTCGAGCGCTGAGGCGGTGGCTCGCCGCCGCGGGCCGGCACCACGTTGACGGGATCGGGAGACACGGATTCATGACGGCTTTCGACGGCTTCATCTCCGCCGCCAACGCGATCCTCTGGCACGACTACGTGCTCTACGCGCTGCTCGTCACCGGGCTGGTCTTCACGGTGTGGAGTCGCTTCTGCCAGTACCAGGCACTCACGCACGGGGTTCGGGTCATCCGCGGCGCCTACGACAATCCCCGCGACCCCGGCGCCATCAACCATTTCCAGGCGCTCTCTGCCGCGCTCTCGGCCACCGTCGGGCTCGGCAACATCGGCGGTGTCGCCATCGCCATCAGCCTCGGCGGGCCCGGTGCGGTGTTCTGGATGTGGGTGGTGGGACTGGTCGGCATGGCGCTGAAGACCACCGAGGTCACGCTCGCCATGCTCTACCGCAACATCGACGACCCCGACAACCCGCACGGCGGCAGCATGTGGGTAATCGCCAGAGCCCTCGAGCGGCGATCCCCCCGGCTGCGCGGACTCGGCCGGTTCGCGGGGGGGCTGTTCTGCTGCACGCTGCTGGTGATGGTCATCACCGGCGGCAACATGTTCCAGGCATGGAACGTCGGGGAACTCACGCAGAGCTACTTCGGCATACCGAGCATATTCACGGGGATCGTGCTCGCCACCGTCGTCGGCCTGGTCATCATCGGCGGCATCCGGCGCATCGGCATGGTCGCCGGCTGGCTCGCCCCCGTGATGGTCGTGATGTACATCCTCGGGGCGCTTTATGTGCTCGCGCTGCACGCGGCGGAGATTCCCGCGATGTTCGCGCTGATCTTCCGTGGCGCGTTCGCGCCGCTCGAAGCGCAGGACGCATTCATCGGCGGGACCATGGGCTATGCCTTTCTCTACGGACTGAAGCGCGCATTTTTCTCGAGCGAGTCGGGCCAGGGCACCTCGCCGATCGCCCACTCGGCCGCGAAGACCACCGAGCCGGTGCGCGAAGCCATGGTTGCCGGCCTGGAGCCCTTCATCGACACCATCGTCGTCTGCACCATGACCGCACTCGTCATCATCGCCACCGGCGTGTGGAACCGGCCGGCCGAGGGCGCCATCGACGCGCAACTCCCGCTCATGGAGGCTGCCGCCGCGCAGTGGACCCTGCCGGCCACACCGGCACCGGTGCGGACCGGCGGCGACTGGCAGGCCGGTGACAGCGTCTTCGTCGTCGTCGCGGCGGGTCCCAATCCGGTGAGCGGCAACAACCTGCACAAGCTCGGCGGCACGGTCGGCATCGATGCCGACGG
>JAKLLP010000158.1 GCA_023150055.1 Gammaproteobacteria bacterium
GGCGGCGTTGAGCCGCGGGTCGTCACTCCAGAGTTCCTGCGCAAGCCCGCAGATCGGCTCCCGGTGCGCGCCGGCGTACGGGACGATGCGGCAATTGGTCCCGGCCCGATCAGGCATCGGCGTTGCTCCCTTGGAACGCCACGTTATTGCGCCACCGTTCCTGCCTCGTGGTGCTCGGCCGGCGGCTCGGGTAGCGGCGTCTCGCCCTGCTCCAGCCGGGCGAGCAGGTTCCTCGCCACATCCGCTTCATTACCGTGCTCCCAGGTGGCTACCGCCCGCAGCAGCGCTCGTGCATCGTCCGGCCGCTCGACGGCGATATAGAGCTGGGCGAGCAGCATCTTGATCCCCGGCTCGGACGGCAGCAGTTCATGGGCGTACTCGAGCGTCTCGAGTCCCCTGGCAGGATCTTCGCCTTCCAGGAGAAAGCTGCTGCCGTACATGGCCAGGGTTTCCGGGTTCCGGTCGTTCAACTTGTTGGCAAGCACGAATTCCGCCCGGGCCTTCGACAGGCTGCGCTTGCGCTGCTCGGTGTCGTCGGCTGCCTCGGCGCGGTCGAGCCAATACTCGCCGAAGTCCAGGTGATGCAGGTCGTTGTCGGGCTCCAGCGCGATCGCCTGCGGGTAAAGCGCCTCGGCTTCAGGATGGCGCCCGGCGAACCTGTCAAGGTCGGCCTTGCCGACCAGGGCCATCGGGCTGCGCGGATTGGCCTCAAGAGCGGCCGAGACGAACGACCGGGCGGCCTCGAGGTTGCCGGCCGCAATACAGAAATCCCCCAGCAACGCCGCGACTTCATCGCGGCGCAGGGTCCGCAGGCGGACCTCTTCGGCCGGAAAAGGTCGGCGGAGCGTGCCCTTGTGGTAACGGGCATCCCGTTCCAGGTACCGAATCACCGCTTTTGCGAGTTGCCCGGCGTCTTCGTCGAATGCACCCTCGAAGGCCGGGACGGTCGCGGTCCCGGCCTCGCGCGCAGCGAGATAAGCCGCCAGTCCATCGGTGATGCTGGGAGCGGGTTTACCCCAGCTCAGGTAGTGCACCAGCGCCCAGGCCTGGGAGTAATACCGCTGGCGTTCTACATCGGTCAGCTTCGTGAACTGCTCATCGTCGAGCAACCGGTCGAAAGGCAGCCAGAAGGCGAGAGGATCGCGCAATGCATAGACCCGCCCGGTGGCGGCATTGCCAAGGTCGAAGCGCCCGCCGCGCAGGTTCACGGTCGACAACAGCTCGGCAAAGCCTTCTTGGTACCAGCGCGGGTAAAGGAGCCGGCTCTGGTTATGGACGAGGAAGTGCGTGTACTCATGCTGAATGACGTGGGCAAGGCTCAGGCCGCGTGACGGGCGAATGGCGGCATAGTTGGCGCGCATTCGCCCGAGGAAAAAGCCGCCCACGTCGCCGCTGAGACCAAGGGCCTCGACTTCACCGGGAAAGACGAAGAGCCAGGTGGGTACCCGCGGCTCCACGATGCCGGCATTGGTGAACAGCGCCACGACCTGCCGGAAGTCCTCCAGCTCCTGTACCAGCGCCACGTTCGCCTTTTTACCGAGCGCGCTGACGACGACGAAATTCGGGCTGCGCGCCTCGAGCCAGCTGCGTTCGTATAACTCTTTCGCAGCCGCAGGAGCCGCAGCGGCGATCAACCCCAGCGTCGCCAGGACGACGGCCCGCAGCCCCGGTCGCGAGGAAAGGGGGCTGCGGGCCATGGGGCAGCTCAGAAATTCGCCCGCACGGTCATGCCCCAGGTGGCCGGGTCGCCCAGGAAGGCGTTGAAGGTCTGGGTGGAGCCGGGCCCGGTGCCGGTGCCCTGCAGTGGCGCATCGAAGGCGACCTGGACGTAGTCGCGGTCGAGTATGTTGTTGCCCCAGAACTCGAAGACCCAGTGATTGTCGTTGGTGCGGAAGCCGATGCCGGCATCCACCACGGCGTAGGAGGCCTGCTCCTTCTCGATGTCGAGGTCGGAGCCGGTGTTCATGTCGGTGTTGAAGCGGAAGTTGCCGCGCACGAACCCGGTGAGCATGTCCGTCAACGGGTTCTCGTAACGCGCGGCCGCGGTCACCACCCAGAACGGCGCATTGGTGAGCCGTTGGCTGCGCAGCTCGGGCGGGGTGCCGGTGTCGCTGCCGTAGCGGGCGTTGGTGTAGGCGGCGCCGCCCTGCAGGGTCAGGCCTTCGGCGACCTCCGCGACCCATTCGAGCTCGACGCCCTTGGAGGTGACCTCCGGCAGGTTGCTCACGGTGAAGCCGGTGCCGGTGAAGCTGTTGAGCTGGAAGTCGTCGAACTCCTCGTAGAACGCCGCCACATTGACCGTGACGAAATCCCAGAGCGTCGTCTTGCTGCCGATCTCGTAGGCGTCCACGGTTTCCTCGTCGAACTCGAGGTCCGCGGCCGAGGCCGTGATCGTCGGCCGGGGCGGGGGAAAGGCGAGTGCCAGCAGCGGGTTGGCGAAACCGGCACGGTCGAGGTTGAACCCCCCCGCCTTGTAGCCGCGCCCGTAGGACAGATAGGCGAGCCAGTCCGGGTTGAACTGGTACGACAGGGCGATCGTCCCGGTCCACTCTTCGTCACTGCGGCTGCCGCTGTAGCTGCCGTCCACCAGCGAGTTATAAAGCGGCGTGCAGATGAGCTGGGCCGTAGCGGTGAGGAAGGGCAGCAGCGCCGGTACCGCGGCAAGGCGCGCATTGGCGGCATCGCAGGCGGGGTTATCCGCTACCAGCGTGGAGTCGAGGTCCTTGTCCTCGTCGGTGTAACGCAGGCCGAGCGTCAGCTTGAGCTCGTCGGTGATACTCCAGATGTTGTGGGTGAACACGGCCCAGCTGTCGGCCTCCTGCTCGAACAGGTCGCTCTGTGCGCCGCGGCCGTCGACGAACACGGTGCCGGGCGCAAGTCCGGTTATGGTGGACAGCTGTGTCAGGCCGCCGCTCGGGTTGAGGCCCGCGAGCAGCAGGTTCGCGTAGGATTCATAGGCGCTGCCGGTGCGTACGGCGTCCCGGAAGGTGAGGTCCTCGTTGACGAAGTACGCGCCGATCATCCATTCCACCGAGCGGACCGTACCGGCCAGCCGCAGTTCCTGGGTGAAGGTCTCGAAGTCGTTTTCATAGGTGCCGGCGGCGCGGTAAAGAATGTCGGCATCGGTGAAGTCGATGTCCTGCGAGCGGTCGGAGTCCCACTCGCGGTACGAAGTGATCGAGGTGAGCGTGCCGATGCCGGTTTCCCAGTTGAGCTCCGCCGAAGCGCCCCATTCCTCCACGCCCTGGTCATAGCCGCGCTCGCTGTTGCTGAACATGGCCCGATCGAACGGGTCGGGCGGGTTGACCACCGTCCCGCCGAGGGCGGCGATGGCGGCTGCGGTCGGGCCGACGACGCGGCTCACGGCCGCGCAGCAGGTCTCTTCGCGGTCCGCGTAGTCGAGAATGAGCCGCAGATCGAGAGTATCGGTGAGCTCTCCACCAAGCTGACCGCGAACGAGGTAGCGGTCACGGTCGTTGTACTCGGTGCCGGAGGCCCGATCGTCGATGAAGCCGTCACGCTGTGTGACGGTGGCATCCAGCCGGAAGCCGAGCTCGCCGAAGGCCGGACCCGTCGCCCCGGCGCTCAGGCGGTAGTAATCGTAGTTGCCATAGCTCGCGTCGGCATAACCGCTGAACTCGGTAGGATCGGGTGACTGCGTGATGATATGGATCAGGCCGGCCGAGGCGTTCTTGCCGAACAAGGTTCCCTGCGGTCCACGCAGCACCTCGATGCGTTCGATCTCGCCGAGATCGGTGAGCGCGACGTTATTGCGGTTCCGGTAGACGCCATCGACGAAGACGGCCACCGAGGACTCCAGCCCGAGGTTGTCACCCGTGGTGCCGATACCGCGGATACGGGCGACTGTGCCGGCGGTTTCCGACTGGGAACTCGACAGAACGAGACTCGGCGACAGCACGGCGAGGTCGCGGATGTCACGCACGCCGGCATCGCTGAGGACATCGGAGTTGAAAGCGGAAATCGCGATCGGGACCTGCTGCAGGGACTGCTCGCGCTTCTGCGCGATGACCACGATCTCGGCGATCTCGGCGGCCGCTGGCATGGCTCCCAGCACGAGGACTACAGTCGCGCCAATGGCGCAGGGCAACCAGTGTCTCGGCAGGCAGAGGGGCGTGGCGAAGCGTCGCATGACACGATCTCCTGTTAAGAATGAGAATGGTCCGGCGGTGATGCAGGGAGAGCAAGAAAATCCATCCCCGGAGCGGGGCGCAGACCGCGATCGGCAGGTCTGGATGCATCGTGGTGCACGATGCGGCAAACGATAGCACAAGGTCCGTGCGATCGCTCATGACTTCGCGGTTCCAACCGGGCGCGACTCGTTGTTAAGCTAGACCGCCACCCGACCATCGGAGCAGTCCCATGAAGACACCTTTTCTCGCGCTCGTTGCCGCTGCATCCGTAGCCTGGGCAGGAGCGGGCGGTGCAGCCGGCCTCGAACTCGACACGGCGCAAGACAGCCTCAGGGCGATGCGCAAGATCCAGTGCTCGCTCAAGGACGGCGAGGTGGTCACCTGGTACTGGAACGGCTACGCGTTCAGCCGTGTGCCCGGCGAACCGGACCGGCGCCTGTTCGCCGTCGAGGGCATGAACATCCGCCAGTGCGGCCCGCTCGGTGAGGCGCGGGACGGTAGTTTCAAGATGGCGACCCGCGAGATCCTGATCTACAAGGACCCGGTATCGGGCGAGGTGCTGCGTACCTGGGAGAATCCCTGGACCGGCAAGGAAGTGAAAGTCGTGCATGTGAGCAACGACCCGGTGAACCAGCGGATCGGTGCGCTCGACCGCAGCGGGCAACCTTTCCGGCTGCCGCTGACCGTCAATGGCGACCAGTGGTGGCTGACGACCACGGTGCCGCTGTTCTACCGCAACCCGCTGTCGGGCGACTACCAGGACTACATCGGCGGCAAATATCACGCGACCGAGATGTTCAACTTCTTCGGTGATGTCGAGGCGCTTGCCAACCCGCGGCGCGCCTCGGTGCCTGCCCACATCGCCTGGGTGCGCATGTCGGACTGGTTGCCCTGGATGGAGATGGGCGACCGCGCAGGTCTCGTCTATTTCCACACCTCCGGCCGCAAGCTCGCGCGCTTCGAGGACATGTCCGAATCGCTCAAGGCGGAAATCGAGCTGAATTTCCCGCTCTACAAGGCACCACCGCCGCTCGACGACGAGCGGCCGAACGAGACGAGCTGGAGCTACTTCCGCAAGGTGACGCCGGTCGGACAATGAGCGCAGTGACCGCGGCCGGCCGCAGCCTGCCGGTGCGCAACCCGCGCACCGGCGAGAACGACTACGCGATCCGTCCCCTGGACGAAGCGGCACTCTGCGCACTTGCCGCGCGCATGCGCCGCGCGCAGCGTCCGTGGGCCGCAGCCACCGTGGGCCATCGCGTCGCGGTGCTTCGCGAGTGGTCGGGCGCCCTGCTCGGCGACTGCAAGGCGTTGCT
>JAKLLP010000159.1 GCA_023150055.1 Gammaproteobacteria bacterium
GGACTCGTCTGCACCCACGGGGCCTGCCGACAGAACGGCCGACCACGCGAGGCACCTGGCCACCGAAGCGATCATCCGCAGCGCTGGTTGCGTCATCGTGCCCTCCCCCCTCGGCGGTTCCTGCCCGCCGGCAGCAGCACTACCCGGTAAGCAGCGCGGCCCGCCCGCCGAGGGCAAGGCCGCTGTCACCCATTACTCCGGTCAGGCGGGTCAGCTCCCGAGCCGGTCTCCGAACTCGGCCAGCGCCGGGTCCTCGACCCAGCCCTGCGGCCGGGCCGCCCGCGGCGGGATGCTGCCCTTGAAGTTCTCCGGACCGACATTGAGCGAGGAGATGTCCATCACATGGGTGTAGATCCCGGACATGAATCGTTCGCCCGTGCTGCGGCCGAAGAGCAGCTTCTTGCCATCCGGGGAAACCGCCGGGAAGCCGTCGAAGGTCGGGTTCCAGGTGACGCGCACCGGCTCGCCGCCGGCGAGGTCGTTCATCACGACCTCCCAGTTGTTGTCCTCGAAGATGCGGACATAGAAGAAATGCTGGCCATCGGGCGCCGCGAAAGGCGCCCAGTTCATGTCGTCGGTGAAGGTGCGCGGTTGCACGTCGGTGCCGTCCGTCGTCATGGTGAAGATCGTCATCGGCGTCTGCCGGCGCTCGCCGGTTTCCTCGCGGAGCTTCTTGTTGGCCTCGACGTCGCTGCGCTTCCAGGCGCGGAAGATCAGGTGCTTGCCGTCGGCCATCGGGTACGGCGCACCCTCCTGCCAGTCCTTGGTGAAGGTGAGCTGCTGCTCGTCGGTACCGTCGATCCGCATCTTCCAGATATCCATGTTGCCGTCGATCTGGCGGCCGAAGAACACCCACTGGCCATCGAGCGAAGTCGTCACCTCGGCCTCGTAGTACTTGTTGTTGGTCAGGCGCTTGATATCGCCACCCTTGATATCGGAGGTATAGAGCTCGGCGCCCTGCGGGTAGTCGCTGTCGTCGGACCAGTTACCGAGCGGCATGTCCATGTTGTCCCGCGTGGAAGTCCAGATGATCCGGTCGACGCCGGGAATGAACCAGGAGCAGGCGTCCTGACCGCGGTCGTTGATGCGGGTGATGTTCTCGCCCGTATCGGTGAAGATGTACGTCAGCGCGCCCCCGGCGCGGCCATCACCCGGGTCCTGCGCGGCCTTGTCCTGCGTCTGCGCGATGACATGCAGGTTGTCGGGCGCGTAATAGGCTTCGGCATTCTCCGGTACATTCGGAATCTTGCGTACCGGCAGCTCCTTGCCCGCCCATTCGGCCGGAGGCCCCTCGTAGGGGCTCGCCTGGCTGACCGCATCGGCTGCTGGCGCCGCGGTTTCCGCAGGGGGCTCGGCCGGCTTGGAGCAACCGCTGACGGCCAGAATCGACAACAGGAATGGCGGCACGAGCAGACGGGCGACGGGCTGAGTAATCATCCGGGCATTCTCCCCTGTTTGTTATTTCGCCCCCGGCGATGTTCCGGGCGCGACGGTGTCTTTGGCGCAGCAACCGACAAGATCATACCAAGACGCAACGCTGCCGATAGGCCCGCGGCAAAACGCCACGGTGCCCATCAGCCACCGCACTCAACCCCGGGCTTTCTTCGCTGCGGTCTCGGCCGTAGCGCGCGGGCACAGCGGGACCGGTGCCAGCACCCATCCCTTGACCTCGCGCCGCGCCGGGCTCGGTATCGCGTAGGCGACCCGATCGTAGTCGGCGCGCATCTTCGCCACGTCGATGCGCCAGCCGCGTTCCTGCCAGTCGCGGCAGTACCCGCGGTAGCGGCCGACGCACTTGTCCGCGGGCACCATGAACTCGTGGTTGTTGTCGTGCGGGGTCAGTTTCGGGCGCACCGGCTCGAGCACGTACCGATCCTGTTCGGCGATGAACTGGGCGCGGTTCTCGAACGTCTGGTCGTACTTCGGGTCGGCAAGAAAATTTCGCCCGAACAGCACGTAGATGCGGTCGAGCTGCTCGTGGACCGGCGTGTGAAAGGCAAAACCATGCATCTGTGCCTGGTCCGACGGATGGATGTAGGTCCAGCTGCAGTGCGGGCCATGAGTGCCGGCCCCGCCCTCGATCCACTTGTCACCGGTGCGACCGGCCGCCTCGTTCATGTCGCGCTGCGCGAGCGTGGGCGCATGCATGCGATTGATGAAACCGGTGCCCCACGGTTCGTCGCGCAGCTGGATCTCCTCGACCCGATAGTCGTCCTTGGTACCGAGGAACCCGTGGGTGGGGTGGGTGAACTCGTTATGTCCCGGATCGATGGTGTTCTCGATGGCGCGCTTGTAGTCGATCTTCCATTCGAGCGTCAGGTTGATGAAGCGCCAGGCGGGATCCTCGTACTCGGGGATGGGAAGAATGGGGATGCGCTCGGCCGCCGGCAGGTCGCCGAGAAAGACATGCACGAGCCCGTATCTCTCCTGCACCGGGTACGCATCGACACGGGTGCGGTCGGGAATCCTGGCATCGGGCCCGAGCGAAGGCAGTCGCACGCAGTCACCCGCGCCGCTGAAGGTCCAGCCGTGATACGGACACTCGATGCAGTCGCCGCGGATGCGCCCGTCGCCGAGCGCGCCGCCGCGGTGGCTGCAGGTGTCGCTGATGCACTGGACCTGGCCCTTCTTGTCCCGCCACAGGGCGAAATGCTGGCCGAGCATCTGCACCTTGACCGGCCGCTCGGCCCCGAACGTGATATCGCCACTCTTCGCCGCGACATACCAGAAGTTGATGTACATGACCTGCCTCCCGCGGGCGATCGCCCGGTCCACGATGCCTTCCGCGCCGGCTCGAGTGTAGGCCGCTGCCGCCCGGCTCCGTCTTGATCCACATCAGCCGCAAAATGGAGACATGCCTTGCGGCTATAATCCTGTTGCCGGGCCGCGCAGTGCGGTGCGGGACTCAACCGAACTCTCGAGGAACATCCAATGGTCCACAGGCGAGGAAACCTCGACCGCCGGGAACTGCTGTCTGCCACCGCGGGCGCCGCGGTGCTGGCTGCCACTCCACGACTGCTGAAGGCTCGCAAGCGCAGCAAGGTCATCGTCATCGGCGCCGGCCTGTCGGGCCTCGGCGCGGCGCTGGCACTCGAAGAGGCCGGTCTCGACGTGCAGGTCATCGAAGGCCGCGACCGCATCGGCGGGCGTGTGCTCTCCCACCGCAACGTGCCCGGCAACCCGGAATCGGGCGGTACGAGTTTCGCGCCAGGCTATGCCCGTCTCGTCAGTGCCGCGAACGATCACGGCGTCGAGCTGATCGACCTGACGCCGATCGTCCCGTTCTTTTTCCAGCGCGAGCTCTTTCTCGGCGGCGAGCGGATTGCGCCCGACGCCTGGGTCTCGCATCCGAGGAACCCGTTTCCCGAGCCGCTCAAGAAGCTGATGCCCTGGGCCTACCTGGGGACCGCGGCCGCGAAGAATCCGCTCACCACCAATGAGGCCTGGCTGGATCCGGCCAACAGCGCCCTCGACATCCCGGTGAGCGAGTGGCTGAAGAGCATCGGCTGGTCTGACGACGCGATCCACATGGCCTACGACATCAACCCGAACTGGGGCGACTCCGCGCGCACGGTGTCGGCGTTGATGGTGCTCTCCGCGCTGAAGTTCCAGCAGACTCAGCAGGAACTGGCCAAGGGCAAGGCCATGGGTTACACCGCCCGCGACGGCAACCAGGCTATCCCCGAGGCCATGGCCAGAGCTTTGGAGCGGCCGGTGGAATTGCGGCGTAACGTCGTGGCGATCCGCAGCGACCGCAACGGCGTGGAAGTGCGCTGCGCGGACGGCACCCGGTACCAGGCCGAGCATGTCGTCTGCTCGATCCCCACGGCCGTGCTGAGGAACGTGGCGATCGAACCTGCGCTGCCAGCCGAGCAGGCGCGCGCGGTGCGTGAACTCGGCGTGCAGGCCATCAGCCTCGTGCACGCCGTGCCGCGCAGGAAATTCTGGGAGGACGACGCCCTTTCCCCGAACTTCGTCTCCGACGGGCTCATCAACATGGCCGTTGCAGAACGCAAGGGCGCCGATCCGAAGGAAGTGACGAGTCTTTCGTTGTGGTTGCGGGGTGAGAACGCGCGCAAGCTCGACCGGCTCGACGATGCGGAGGCCACCGCCGCCGTGGTGCGTGAATTTGAAAAGCTGCGGCCGGCTGCAAAGGGCCAGCTCGAGGTGCTCGCCTATCACTCCTGGATGCGGGATCCGTTCTCGCTCGGCGACTGGGCCGTGTGGGAGCCGGGACAGGTTTCGGCGTTCGCGCGCATCGTCGGCAAGGCCCACGGCCGCATGCATTTCTGCGGCGAACACACAGCCATCTCCAATCGCGGCATGGAAGGCGCCCTCGAGTCGTCGGAGCGGGTGGCTCTCGAAATCCTCGACGACGCCTGAGCGGAATATCATGCCGACACTCATCAAGCCCTTTTGCGGACTGCGCCCCGCGCCTGGACAGGAAGCCGGCGTCATCGCCCCGCCCTACGACGTGCTGAACTCGGCGGAAGCGCGAGAACGGGCGCGCGGCAAGCCGCATTCCTTCCTGCACATCTCCAAGCCGGAGATCGACCTGGCTGCGGACATCGATCCGTATGACCCGCAGGTCTATGCGCAGGGCGCGGCAAGTTTCAGGCGCATGATCGAGGCCGGCGTGCTGGTCCGCGACCCGGCACCCTGCTACTACGTGTATCGCCTGCGCATGGGCGAGCACGTGCAGACCGGTCTCGTGTGCACCGGCAGCGTCGCGGCCTACGACGACAACCGGATCCGCAAGCACGAGTTCACGCGCCCCGACAAGGAAGACGACCGCGTGCGCCAGATTACCGCCTTGCGGGCGCAGACCGGGCCGGTGCTGCTCGCTTACCGAAGCCAGCCCACGGTGCGCGAACTGCTCGCGGGCGTCGCGGCGGGACAACCCGCGTGTGACGTGATGGCCGACGACGGGATCGCACACACGCTGTGGCACGTGGCTGACACCGGGACGATCGCGCAACTGACCCAGGCCTTCGACGCCATGGCGTCACTGTATATCGCCGATGGCCATCATCGCTCCGCCTCCGCCTCGCGTGTTGCCGCAATGCTTCGCGAAGGCCATGCGGAGCCGACCGGCGAGGAGCCCTACGAGTACTTTCTCTGCGTCGCATTTCCCCATGACGAGATGAAGATCCTCGACTACAACCGCGTGGTGCGGGACCTGCATGGACTGACGCCGGACGCATTGCTCGAGCGTATCGCGGAGAAGTTTTCCATCGAGGACAGCCCGCAACCGGCCCGCCCACGCCGACCCGGTGAATACGGCCTGTATCTCGGCGGGCGCTGGCGCAGGCTCGCGATCAGGCCACAGCTCATTCCGGCTGACCCCGTCGCGCGCCTCGACGTCAGCCTGCTCCAGCAGCACGTGCTCGACCCGCTGCTCGGCATCGCCGACCCGCGCACCGACAAGCGCATCGACTTCGTCGGCGGCATGCGCGGACTCGCG
>JAKLLP010000015.1 GCA_023150055.1 Gammaproteobacteria bacterium
CGGCCCGCTGCATAGGCAAGCCGGATCGGACGCCGATCGCCTCGCGCGACCAGGTCGCGCAGCAGTCCCATGACCGGGGCGATTCCCGCGCCGCCAGCGAGCAGCAGGACACCATCACCCTCGTGGTCCGCCAGCGTGAAGTTGCCGTAAGGCCCATCGATGCCGATGGCGGTACCGGGGGCGAGCGTGCCGACCTCCCGTGTAAAGTCACCTGCCTCCTTGATGATCAGGCTGAGACCCGGGCGCAGCGGGCTGTCGGCCACCGAAAACGGATGATCGAAGAGCGGAAAACGCCGCGCCCCCGCGGTCATCCACACGAACTGGCCGGCACGATACGGCAGCAGCGGGGTGCCGGGCGCAGGCTCGATGTCGAGTTCCCACATGCGGTCGGCCCGCTTCGCGACGGACTTCAGCCGCCAGGGCCGCTGGTGCAGCCGCCACGAGCGCCAGCCGTACAGGACCGTAATGACGGCCAGGACGACGCTGCCGACCGCCCACCAGAAACCATGCACGGAGCCCATGGCGCTGAATCGCCCGGCCGTCACTGCGTGGTGCAGTCCACCGCCAATAGCGATCAGCGCAAGAATCACGTGGCTGGCACGCCAGGCTTCGTAACGCCACGGCAAACGCTCGCGCAGCATGGAACTGCTCACCAGCATCAGCAGCGCGGCAAGGGCGATCACCCCACTGCGGTAATGGGGCAGCGAGAGGTAAGCGATCAGCCGCTCGGATCCAAGGTCGGGATGCTCCAGCCATGTCGGCACGACATACGCCAGCGGGTGCAGCGCGAGCGCACCGAGCACCCAGCGCGCGGCGACCTTGTGGAATGCCATGATCTTGTCGATGCCGGGATGCTCCGAGACGATGCGGAACCGACCGGAGGTGACGAACTGCACCGCCAGGGTACCGAGCCCCACCAGCCCCAGCCCGGCCGCCGCGTACTCCCAGGAATCAGCGGGGGCAACCCGCCGCGTGAAAGCGAAACCGAGCGGGGCGAGGCAGAACAGCGGATAGAGCACTGCGAGCGTCGCGCCGGAAAGCCGCAGCGGATCGACGCCGGCGAACACCACGAACCGGCTAGCGGCCATGGAGGTGCTCCTTCCGCACCCCGGAGGCTATGACGGACCGGCGACGCATGCTAGGAGTCTGTCGGACTTAGGGAAGCTCTGCGCAGCTGTCGCGGGCCACAGATAACTTGCCACTCATGGCCGCCTTTGCGGCGGGAGGTCTCCGCCGTCGCTCCCCGATACTCGCTTTGGGCGGAGACCCCCGCCTCCGGGCGGTCCATGGGTCGCGCGTTGTGGCCGCGCACTCTGCACGCCACACGCCCGCGACGCCTGCGCAGAGCTTCCTTAGGTGATCGTAGGGAGACAAATGCGAAATCGAGGACAGTTTTGCGATCGTTTGCGGAGAATAGCCGTAGCCATTTGACGCAAAGGGTCGTAAAAATGGACCGATTTCCCATTGTCGCAGTAGATCAATCCTAAGTCCGACAGGCTGTTAGTGTGGTGTCCCGCAAACAACTTGCCAGCAATGACCGCCCATCGCAGACCGTCAATGTACTTGCGGGACGCTACACTAGTATCGATGGCTGAGACATGAGGCGAAAACGACAGCATACAGTCACTGCTTGCGGGCTCCGAGGTCTGGTCGCCATCGTCGTACCGGCGCTGTTCATGGTGCCCGTCGTCGGCGCCACCGCCGAACTGGCCGATGTCGTCGAAGCCTGGCTCGCGGGACCGCACGCCGACTATCGCTCACCGTCTTTTTCCCACTGGAACAAGACCGGCGCTGTTCCCGAGGACTGCGCGGCCTGCCACTCCGGGCCCGGCTTCATCGACTACCTCGGCGCGGACGGCAGCCCGGCCTCGATCATCGACCGTCCGGCCCCGATCAATGCACCGATCGGCTGTGCATCCTGCCACACGGCCAAGGCCCGGGCAGCCGACAGCGTGCGGTTTCCCTCGCGCGTAACGGTCGACGGCGCCGGCGCCTCGGCCCTGTGCATGGCCTGCCACCAGGGCCGGACAACCGGTGACACCGTCGCCACCGCGATGGAGAACAGGGCAGAGGACACGGTGTCGGGCGAAATCACTTTCATCGACGTCCACCGCGGGGTAGCCGCCGCGGTTCTGCAGGGGGCCGTGGTGCGGGGCGGCTTCCAGTATCCGGGACGCAGATATGCCGGGCGTTTTGCCCATGTTCCGGCTGCCGGCACCTGCATCTCCTGTCACGATGCCCATTCGACCCGGGTGGCAACGCAAGGGTGCCTGAGCTGTCACCGTGGCGTCGCGGATGTCCGCGACATCCGCACACGGCACCTGGATTTCGACGGTGACGGCGAGTCTCATGGCGGCATCCGCGGGGAGATCCTCGGTCTCCAGGAGCGCCTCCACCGGGCGATGCAGGCCTACGCTGCCGAGGTGAGCCGCAGACCAATGGGTTACGCACCCGGGCAGTTTCCCTTTTTCTTCAACGACACTGATGGCGACGGGAAGATCTCCGGCGACGAAAAGGACGCCTCCAATCGCTATGCGAACTGGACCCCGCGGCTGCTGAAAGCCGCCTATAACTACCATTTTATCGCCGCCGACCCGGGCGCCTATGCGCACAACGCGGGGTATGCCCTGCAGCTGCTCTACGACAGCCTCGACAGCCTGTCCGCACGAATCGCCGTGGCGATGGCGGACCTGCATCGCCCCTGATGCTGCTCAGCCAGAGGTCCCGCCCCTCTTTTGACTTTCATCCGGGCAGAAGACTGACGAGGACGAGCAGGATGATGCCACCGGCAACCGCCATGAGGACGTAGCGTAGGCGCCGCTTGCTGAGGTCTTCGACAGGATCTTTATCGTCGTTCACGTCGCTGCTCACCCTGAGAAACCCGCGGCACAAATCTAGCAAATCGGGTGCCGTCGGCTCAATCCGACGACGCGACTGGATCGGCGCTACTTGCGTTTGCCACGGATCCTCCAGCCCGTCGGCACCAGCGGCCAGCGCCTGGGCGTCGCGCCGCCGCCGCGGACCGGCTTGATGTCCGATACCGTGTAGATCGCCTCGGGGTCGGCATCGCGCACCGTGCGCAGCAGTTCACGCATCTGCCGACGACCGGCGGTGACCAGCAGCACCTCGGCAGGACGGCCCTCCACCTCGCCATCGAGTTCGATCACCTGGTGTCCCTCGCAGCGCAAGCGGTGCGCAAGGTCGCCTGTCTGCCGAAAGGAGATGATGCGGAGCAGTTCGTGGCCCATGGCGGCCTTCGCCTCGAGCCAGACGCCAAGGTAATTGCCGCAGGCGAACCCACCCGCATAAGCGATCACGAGCGGCCAGGCATTCATCTGGCGCAGCACCTGCCCGACCGCGGTCACCCAGATCAGCACTTCCACGAACCCTATGACGGCAGCAATTGCCGGATAGCCGCGAAAGACCACGATCGAGCGGAACGTCCCGAGGGAGACGTCCACGATACGCAGCAGGAAAATGGCGGGTGCCAGCAACCACGGATGCTGGTCGAGCAACTCGGGCATGGGTGTCATCCTAAAGCGGAACCGCCCGTCACGGCGAGAGCCGATGACAGGCGGCGTTCACGGGAAATCGCGGACACGTATCGGCACGGAGCCGCCTGCACACTGTCGCTGTTCATCAGGGGGGGGCAATGCCAGATAGACGCGGTCTTAACAATAATCACACCGCTTTGAGGAAATTTGCTGCAATCGCTTTACCGCCGTCACGACGGGCACGTAAGCTGCGCACAAGAATCCATCCTTACGCCGGAACCAGGAAGGGATTGCTGCTGTGATCAAGACTCGTTTGCGCCGATGGCCGGGCGCCCGTGCTGCTATAACGCTGTTTGCCGTGCTCGCCTCGTGGGCCGGACTCGCGGCACCACCACCCGGGCACATACCCCCAGGGTTCCAACGCGTGTGGGAGGTGCAGGAGCGCCACCAGCAGGGCCTGCTCAAGCGCAATGGTGTCGTCGGCGTGGCGCTCGGTGAGGATGCCGAGGGACGGCCGGTGCTGCAGATCCTCACCGAAAGGCCAGGAATTGCCGGCCTGCCTGCAGTGCTCGACAACGAGCGCGTGCAGGTCCTCGTCACGGGCCGGTTCAGTTCCGGTGAACTTGCCGAGCCACAGGCTGGCGCCAGTTCTCCCAGGGAGCGCTGGCCGCGGCCGGTGCCCATCGGGGTTTCGATCGCGCACCAGGACGTAACGGCCGGCACGATCGGCTGCCAGCTCTGGCAGTCTGGCGGCTGCCACACCACTTTCTTCGTACTGAGCAACAACCACGTGCTCGCCAATGCGAACTACGCTGCTGGCGGCGAGCCGGTGTTGCAGCCCGGACCCGCTGATGGCGGTGTGCTGCCAGGCGACCAGCTCGGCCTGCTCGCCGATTTCGAGCCGATCGAGAAAACCACCACGGCGAACAATGTCATGGATGCAGCGGTGGCCTGGGTCTCTCTGGACGACAGCGACTACGTGACCCCTCCCGATGGCTATGGCGCACCGCGCATGAGCGTCCTCACGCCGACGGTCAACCTGCCGGTCAAGAAGTACGGCCGCACCACGCGCATGACCACCGGGCGGGTCAGCTCCATCAATGCCATCGTGCACGTGAGCTACACCGGCGGCACCGCACAGTTCGTGCAGCAGTTCATCGTGCTCGGCGACAACAATGCGCCTTTTTCGAAAGCGGGCGACTCCGGCTCTCTGGTGGTGCACTCTGGCGGCACCAACGACCGCAAGACCGTCGGCCTGCTGTTCGCAGGCTCGGGCAACTACTCGGCAGTCAACCCGATCACGCCGATCCTGCAGCGCTTCGGCGCGAACATCAGCGGTGACCCCTGAGGTGTGACCGCCACCGGTGAACTCGCGGGCGTGATCGCCCGTCACGCGGCAGGGCTCATGGCGCTTCCCGGCGTGCATGCCCTTGGCGAGGGCGAACACGACGGCAGGCCCTGCCTCGTGGTATTCGTCAACAAGGACTCGGCTACCCCCGCTTCCCTGCCCGACAAACTCGAGGGTTACGCAGTGGTCGTCCGGCACGTCGAGCGGTTCAGCGCGGAGAACGGGGCGCCGTTCTGATTGCGGGCGTGAGCCCCTCCTTCCCCATTTGGGTAGAATCACCATAAGAAAAAGCACCCTGCACACAGGCGAAGGATTCCAATGAACAGCAATGCAACTCCGCCCGGTATACCGGTCAGCGCAGTCGTGATCGGCGTGGACGACCTGGACGCCTCGCTCAAATTCTATGCCGGCACGCTCGGCCTCGAGGTGGCCGAGAGCAGTACCTGGAGTGGGCCTGATTTCGAACGCTACTGGCAGCTGCCGGCTGGAGCGTGCGCGCGGTGCGCGTTTCTCGGGCACGGCGCCGATCCCGTCGGCCGGATTCAACTCCTGCAGTTCAATGCCACGAAGCGCAAGCGCGTCCGGCCGCCCGATATACGTCGCGCCGTCGGCCTGTTCAACCTGAACATCTACGCGAGCGACATCAGGAGCGATTACCAGCGCATCAGCGCACAGGGGTTCCGGTTCTGGAGCGAGCCCGCCCACAACAAGTTTGGCCCGGTGGTAGGCGAAACGATGGAGGCTTCTTTCGACGCCCCGGACGGGGTCGTGATCAATCTCATCCAGCTACTGACCGAAGACCCGAAGACCGTGATCGGACGCATCGTCAGCTTCGTTTCCCGCTACGGGCGTACGTCCACCGGCTTTACCTCGGTCGTCACCACCGCTCACACGGTGGCTGACATGGAAAGAGCCCTCGCCTTCTACTACGGGCCGCTGCACATGACGCTGTTCATCGAATCCGTGCTGCAGGGTGCGGAGACCAACCGGGCGCTCAGCCTGCCCGCCGAAGCGAAGACGCGCAGCGTCATCGTCCAGGGCGAGCACGAGTACGGCAAGATCGCGCTCGCTTCCGCCATGAATTACGAGCTTCCGAGCCTGACGGCAGACGCTGTGCCACCCAATATCGGCTACCTCGCGCAGTCGTTCCAGGTGCCGGATCTCCAGGAGACCGCCAAGGCATGCGCGGCGGTTGGCGCAGCAACGTTTTCGGGTCCCGTGGAGATCGATCTGCCGGGCCGGGTGCGCTGCGCCGCGATGATCGTCCACACCAACGGAAGCGGCGCGCTGCAGGAGTTGTTCCAACAGCTCTAGGACTGCACCGCGACGGCCGCAACGCGCTCCCGCGCGAGCAGCAGGTACATTGCAGGGACGACGAACAGCGTGAAGAGCGTGCCGATGCTCATGCCGGTGGCAATCACGAGCCCGATGTCGTAGCGGGCGGCGGCACCGGCACCGCTCGCCAGCAGCAACGGCACCACTCCAAGGACCATGGCGCCGGTGGTCATCAGGATGGGCCGCAGGCGGATCCCGGCGGCCCTTTCGATGGCGGCGCGCTTGCCGAGC
Source organism: Gammaproteobacteria bacterium (assembly GCA_023150055.1). Taxonomy (GTDB): domain Bacteria; phylum Pseudomonadota; class Gammaproteobacteria; order Steroidobacterales; genus QUBU01. Next base: position 6,409 of record JAKLLP010000015.1, read on the forward strand.
CCCTCCTGCTCCTGCAGCTGGTTGGCGAACTGCACGATCAGGATGCCGTGCTTGCTGATGAGCCCGATCAGCGTGATGAGGCCCACCTGGGTATAGATGTTGACGGTGGCGAAGCCGAGCGTGAGGAACAGAAGCGCGCCGGCAATGGACATCGGCACGCTGACCAGCATGATCAGCGGATCGCGGAATGACTCGAACTGCGCCGCGAGCACCAGGTAGATCACCAGCAGGGAGAAAAAGAACGTGGTGATCAGCGTTCCCCTCTCCTGGATGTACTGGCGCGACGTGCTTGCATAGTCGATCTCGTAGCCGCGCGGCATGATCTCGCGCGCCTGCGACTCCAGGTACTCCAGTGCCGCACCGAGCGACACCCCGGGCAGGGGCACGGCGGTCAATGTCGCCGCGTTGCGCTGCTGAAACCGTTGCAGCCGCTGCGGCTGCACGCCACTCTCAATGGTGACCACGCTCTCCAGGGGAACCAGTTCGCCATTGCGGGCGGCAATGCGAAACTGCCCGAGTTGATCGGCGTTCAGCCGGAACCGGCGCTGCACCTGGGGAATGACCTTGTAGCTGCGACCTTCCAGGCTGAAGCGATTCACGTAGTTGCCACCGAGCATGGTGGCGAGCTGGGCACCCAGTTGCTCCATGTCGATACCGAGCGCCGCAGCCTTGTCACGATCGATACTGACCTCGGCCTGCGCCCGGTCGAATTTCAGGTCGATATCCGCGAAGACGAACATGCCGCTCTGCCATGCCCTGGCCAGCAATTCGCCCGCGACGGGATAGATGTTCTCGGCAGGGTCCGTGGACCCGATGACGAAAGCCACGGGCGGTCCGCCGGCCGCACCCGGGAGCGTCGGCAGGGAGAAAACAGCCGACTGCAGGCCGGCGACGCCATCGACGAGCGCCTGCGTCTCGGGAATCAACTCGTCGATGCCGCGCTCACGCTCGCTCCATGGGGCGAGCACCAGCCCGGACAGCGACACGTTGGTCGACGCCGGGCCACGGCCGGGGCTGCCGTTGAACAGGAAGCGGTGATCGGCCTCGGGAATGGTGCCGTAGAGATCCATCAGGGCGCCCGTGTATTGCGACAACTGCTCGACCGAGGTGTTCGCCGATGCGGTCGACGAGATCAGGATGATGCCCTGGTCCTCGTCCGGCGCGAGTTCCTGCGGGGCGCTGATAAACATGAAATAAATGCTGCCGAGGACGACGACGGCAAAAAGAACCGTGACCGGCACGTAGTCGAGCGTGCTGGCAAGACGACGCTCATACGCCCCCCTCAGTCGCTCGAACTGTGTGTCGAGCCAGCGCTCCATCGATCCGCTGCCAATGTCGGCGCGCAGCAGCCGCGAGCACATCATCGGTGTCAAGGTCAGAGCGACCACCCCTGACACCAGCACGGCGCCGGCAAGGGTAAATGCAAACTCGCTGAACAGGCTGCCGGTAAGACCGCCGGAAAAACCGATCGGCGCATAGACGGCCACCAGCGTGATGGTCATGGCGATCACCGGAGAGGCCAGTTCGCGAGCGCCGAGTAGCGCCGCCTCCATCGGGCTCATTCCGGATTCGATGTGGCGCTGAATGTTCTCGACGACGATGATGGCGTCATCGACCACGAGTCCGATGGCGATCACCAGCGCGAGCAGGGTCAACAGGTTGATCGAGTAGCCCAGCGCCAGCATGAGGCCGCCGACCCCGATCAGCGACAGGGGAATCGCGATCACCGGGATCGCGACGGATCGCGCGCTGCCGAGAAAGAGAAATATCACCACCGATACGATGAGCGCCGCCTCGAGCAGCGTCTTCACCACCTCCCTGATGGCATCTTCGATATAGCGGGTACGGTCGTATGAAACAGACGCGTTGAGGCCCGGGGGAAGCTGCGCGACGATGTCCGGGAACAGCTCCCTCACGTCGCGGATGACCGTCAGGGCATTCGCGTCGGGCAGGCTGTAAATCGCCATGAAGGTCGCGAATTCGCCGTTGTAGGCAACCGAGACATCGTAGTCTTCGGCGCCCAGCACGACCTCGGCCACATCGCGCAGCCGAATTATCGCGCCGGCTTCCTCGCGAACCACCAGGTCGCCAAACTCCTCCACATCGTGCAGGTCGGTGGCAGCCTTGAGGCTCACCGCCAGCGATTCACCCTTGGTGCGACCGACCGCCGCCTGGTAGTTGTTCGCCTCGAGTGCGCGGTGGACGTCGCCTGGCGTTACCTTCAGCGCCGTCATTCGCACCGGGTCGAGCCAGATGCGCATGGCGTAGAAGCGGCCGCCGAGTATCTCCGCTTCCTGCACGCCGCTCACCGCCTCGATCTTCGGCTGTACCACCCGCACCAGGTAGTCGGTAATGCGATTGGCGGGCAGCGTGTCACTGTTGAAGCTCAGGTACATGTCGGCGGTGGTTTCGCCGATGGCGATATTGATCGTCGGGTCTTCGCTGCCCTCCGGCAGCTCGTCGCGGACCCGGTTCACCTTGGCAGTTATCTGGGTCAGAGCATCCCAGGGGTCGTAGTCGAGCTCGAGGTGAGCGGTGATCACGCTGATGCCCTGCAGGCTGCTCGACTCCAGGTAATCGATGCCGTCTGCCGAGGCGATGGAGCGCTCGAGTGGCGTGGTGATGAACCCCTGCACCAGGTCGGCATCGGCACCGACGAAAGCCGTGCTGACCGTGACGACGGCGCTGCTGCTTTCCGGGTACTGGCTTACCGTCAGCAACTGCAGCGATCGCAGCCCGACCAGCAAAATCAGCAGGCTGAGCACCGTGGCGAGAACGGGCCGCCGAATGAAAATATCGGTGAAGTGCATTGCGCCGCTCAGGTCTCGGCCGGCTCAGGAGTCGGGTCGTCCGCCACGGGCACGCTGTTGTCGATGCGGACGCTGGCGCCATCACGCAACTTGTGATGACCCGCCGTCACCACGACCTCCCCCGGCTTGAGGCCGGAGACGATCGCCACGAGATTGCCGCGGGTCTTGCCGGCCTGCACGTAGACGCTGCGCGCGACCAGACCGTCCGTCCCTGATACCACGTAGACGGCATCGCCGAAGGGACTGTACGCGACTGCCGCCTGCGGCACGACCACCACCGGCTCACTGGCAGGCAACTGGACGCGAATCTCGGCGAACATTCCCGGATGAAGTCGCCCGTCAGCGTTATCCAGTGTCGCGCGGATGAGAACGTTACGCGTGCTCGCATCCACGGCCGGCTCGATGGCGACTATTTTCCCGCTGAACGACTCGCCCGGCAGCGCGTCGACCGTGCTCACGACGGACTGCCCGACCGCGAGGAGCGGCAACGACTGCTGCGGCAGTCTGAAGTCGGCAAACAGCCGATCGAGGGACTCCAGCCGGACGAGCGCATCGCCAGGCTCGATGTGCTGGCCGAGATCGACCAGGCGAATACCGAGGCGTCCGGAGAACGGCGCGCGAATCGATTTCTTGGCGATCTCGATCTGCAGGTTCTCGACCTCGGCCGCAACACGGTCCAGGCGGGACTCGGCGGCATCGAAATCGGACTGCGGCACCAGTTTCTCGGCAACCAGCTTGCGGGCACGCTCGAGCTGGATACTGGCGAGCCGCAGGTCCGCCTGCAAAGCCTTCAACCGCGCAGCGTCGTCGGCGGCATACTGCTGCACCAGCAGGTCGCCGCGCTCGACGGCAGCGCCGGAATCGAAATGCAGCCCGGTGATCTGCCCGTCGACCTGCGCCGTCACATCGACCGCCTGCTCGGCCTTCAGCGTTGCCACCGAGGTCAATTCGACCGGCCAATCCATCGCCTGTGCGGTGGCCGTCGAGACCGTGACGACCGGGGCCCCGCGGGCGGCGATGGCGGATCTTATCTGGCTATTGACGAAGGCCTTCCAGCCAAAGACCGCGCCGAAGAAAGCGGCGAGCGCTAGACCAACGAGGATTATCCGGGTCTTCATTTCAGCAGGCCGTTCATGATGAGATCGAGGGTCACGTCCACGAAGCGCTCCGGCTGCAGGGGCTCCGGATCGTGAGCCTGCATGGAGTGTCGCAGCACCGCCTGCTGGTCGAGGGCACCGAGAATCACCCGCGCAACGTATTCGACGTCCACGTCGCGAAACTCGCCGCTGGCAATGCCGCGACGAATGATCGCGACCATCACGTCCCTCGCCCGCAGGCTGATGTCATGGAAATACTCGGCCGCGAGTCCGGGAAAGTGATGGGCATCGGCGATCACCAGCTTGTGGATGCCGCTCGACGGCGTGTCCCAGAACTCGAGCAGCAGCCCGTGCATCAGCGAGCTGAGCAGCTCGCGGGCCGAGCCGGCAAAATTGGCCACCTCGGCCTCGGCCTCTTCGATGCGCGGCACCACGCCCGCCTGGACGACCGCCCGGAACAAGGCCTCCTTGGTCGGAAAATAGAGATAAATCGCCCCCTTGCTGACGCCCGCGGCGCGCGCGACATCCTCCATGCGGGTTGCTGCAAAGCCGCGTTGAAGGAACAGTTCGAGCGCAGCCGCGATGACCTCGGCCGGGTCGATATCGCGACGCCGGGAGCGGCGTGCGACCTGCGCCGACAAATGGGAAGACATGGGTCAACAACCTGACTGACTGGTCAGTCATTCTATTGAAGTACGCCCTGATTTCGCAATCTGTCGGCGATAACGACAGGGTCAGGGAAGCTCCTGGAACCCGTCACTGCGCCCACCGCACCCCTCCTGCCCCGGCGCATTGCCGGTTACGCGTGTTCGGCTCGGGTCATCATTCCGCCTACTGACGGCAGGCCGCCCGGTCACGCGAGTGCAAGGCCATCTCGCAGTCACTCATGCCACAGCATGCATGTCCGTCGCCCGCTCCACCGACGCCTTCCAGGCCGGCGAAAACTTGCTGCACACGATTTTGAACACATCCGCAACGTCACGGCGGGCAGGCATTCGAGGTTGACAATTGCTAAGAAGCGACGCCGCCCTCAACCCGTAGAATCCGGCTTGTGAGAAGTGACAGACGGGAATCGCCACTTGCGACGCCGATCATCAGGAGAGTGACATGAACCTTTCGGTCCTGCTGTGGGGCATTCCACAGGCGATGAGAGCAGCTGCGCGGGTCTTTCCCGTGTATGCAGATCGGCTTAAAGAAAAGAACCTGGTCGTGCAGTTCAGGTTACGGGACCAGCCAGAAGGCCGTTGGATCCGGCTCGAGAACGGCAAGATCACCTCGAGGAGCGGCCTGTACCCGAAGCCCGACCTCGATATCCATTTCAAGAGCAGGGCCATTGCCGAGAGCTTCCTCACCCCTCCTTTCGACCTGCTGGAGCGGGTCGATGCCGCCAAGAACTTCAAGATCGGCCTCGACGGGCCGGACGACCTCGCCGTCTGGTTCATGTCGACCCTGGCGCGGCTGGAAACGCTGACCTGGAAAGCCGGGACCGACATGGGCAACGGGGTCACGCGCTACACCAACGGCACCAACGGCGGGCCGATCTTCGTCTACGTCAAGGACGGCAAAATCATTCGCACCACGCCGCTTGACTTCGATGCCGAGGATGCGCCGTCGTGGACCATCACGGCACGCGGCAAGACCTTCGCGCCGCCGCGCAAGACCACGCTGGCCGCCCATGCCCAGTGTCAGAAGTCGATGGTTTACTCGAAAAACCGGGTCCTGCACCCGATGAAGCGGGTCGATTTCGACCCCAACGGCAACCGCAACATACAGAATCGCGGCAAGTCGGAGTTCGTGCGCATCAGCTGGGACGAGGCGCTCGATATCGTCGGCAACGAGATCAAGCGCGCCAAGGCGGTCGGTCCCGGCGCGATCTGCGTGGCCAACGGTTCGCACCACCAGTGGGGCAACCTCGGTCATTACCTGAGCGCCTTCAACCGCTTCTGGAACCTCATCGGTGTCACCAAGCTGGTGCACAACCCGGACAGCTGGGAAGGCTGGTACTGGGGCGCGATGCACCACTGGGGCAACAGCATGCGCCTTGGGTGCCCGGAGTTCTACGGAACCGTGGAGGACTGCCTCAAGGAAGCCGAGATGATCGTGTTCTGGTCGAGCGACCCGGATGCCTCCTACGGCTTCGAGGGCACGCAGCGACGCGCCTGGGCCAAGGAACTCGGCATCAAGATGGTCCACATCGACCCGTACATGAACCACACCGCCGCCCACCTCGGCGGCAAGTGGATATCTCCGCGGCCGGGTACGGATGCCGCCCTGGCGCAGGCGATCTGTTACGTCTGGATCACGGAAGGACTCTACGACAAGGAGTTCGTGGCAAAGCGCTCCACCGGCTTCGAGGAGTGGAAGGCTTACATACTCGGCGAGACCGATGGCACGCCAAAGACCCCCGAGTGGCAGGAGGCCGAAACGCGCGTGGCGGCGCGTGAGGTCCGTACGCTCGCGCGCCAGTGGGGCCGGAAGAAAACCTACCTCGGCGCCGGCGGCTGGGGCGTGGGTGTGGGCGGCGCCTGCCGCAGCCCGATGGGCGCCCAGTGGGCGCGCATGATGGCCATCCTCGGCGCCATGCAGGGCTGGGGGCGGCCGGGCGTGAACTTCGGCAACCTGCAGTACGGCGCGCCGCTCGACTTCAGTTTCTACTTCCCGGGTTATGCCGAGGGCAGCTTCTCGGGCGACCTGCAGTACAGCGCCAATGCCGCGAACAACTACCAGCGCATGCCGCACATCGTCACCATGAGTTCGGTGCGGCAGTCCATTCCGCGCATGTGGTTCCCCGAAGCGATCATGAATGGCAAGGCCATGGGTTATCTCACCGACGTAGCCTCGGTGCAGGGACAGTTCTTCCCCTTCGGCTACCCCTCGCCCGGGCATGTGCCGGTGGAGATGCTCTACAAGTACGGCAGCGCCTCGTTCGGGACGATGGTCGATTCGAACCGCTGGGTGAGGATGTACCAGCACGAGAACCTGAAGTTCGTCGTGAACCAGTCCGTCTGGTGGGAGGGCGAGACGCCGTATGCCGATGTCATCCTGCCCGCCTGCACCGTGTTCGAGAAATGGGACATCGGCGAGTGGTACAACGTCGGTGCCGGATATGTGCACCACATGTATTCGATGAACAATCACCGGGTCATCTCGATGCAGCACAAGTGCATCGAGCCGCTGGGGGAATCGAAGTCGGACTACGACATCTTCCTCGCGGTCTCGGAGCGGCTGGGGATGGGTGCCGTTTACTCGGAGGGCGGCACGACCGAATACGAATGGTGTAAACGGGTCTTCGACTCGTCGGACATGGCGAAGCACATTTCGTGGCGGCAATTCCTCAAGAAGGGTTATTTCGTCGTGCCCCCGGATCCCGAACCGGCGCGCTCGCCGCTCGCCAACAGCTGGTACTACGAGGGCCGCAAGAAAGACACCCCGGAGCCCTATCCACTGCCATCCGATTTCGTGGGCAATTTCGGTGAGGGGTTGCAGACGCCATCAGGCAAGTTCGAGTTCGTCGCCAGCACCCTCAAGCGCATCGAGGACCCGGACCGCCCACCGCTCAACCAGTACATGCCGGTCTACGAGGACCCGCAGCGGGACAAGGAACTGGCGGATTTTCCGCTGCAACTCCTCACCCCGCATTCCCGCTATCCGTTCCACGTCATGGGCGATGACGAGGGCAGCAGCGTCCGCGATATCCGTGAGCACCGGGTGTTCAAGGATGGCCACTACTACCTCGTCGCCCGCATCAACCGGAAGGATGCCGAAGTGCGCGGCATCAGGGACGACGACCTGGTCCGGCTGTGGAATCACCGGGGCTCCGTCGTGTGCGCGGCCCAGGTGACCGATCGCCTGCGCCCCGGTGCGGTGAGCGCCTCGACGGCGTCGGCCGAGTACCGGCCAATGGGTGAGCCGGGCCGCTCGACCGATCTCGGCGGCTGCGTGAACATGCTCAACCCCAGCAAGTCCATCACGAGGAAGTCGCACGGCATCCGTCCCAATACCACGCTCATCCAGATCGAGAAATGGACCGGTGTCGACAGCTGGAAGCCCGGGGAGGTCGCATAATGGCTGCCAAGTGGAACATGATCGTCGACGTCGAGCGCTGCAATAACTGCCGCATCTGCTTCCTCGCCACCAAGGACGAGCACATCGGCAACGCATTCCCGGGCTACGCGGCCTCGCAGCCTGCGCAGGGGCACAACTGGCTCGACATCCGCAGGAAGGAGCGCGGCAGCTACCCGATCGTCGAGGCCCACTTCATGCCCGTGATGTGCAATCACTGCGACGATGCGCCCTGCATGAAGGCGGCGCGGAACGGCGCCGTCACCAAGCGCCCGGATGGCATCGTGATCATCGATCCGGAGAAGTCCAAAGGACAGAAGCAGATCGTCGAAGCCTGTCCGTACGGTGCCGTCTACTGGAACGAGGAAAAGCAGATCCCGCAGCACTGGATCTTCGACGCGCACCTGCTCGACTCCGGCTGGACCCAGACCCGCGCCGAGCAGGGCTGTCCGACGGGCGTGTTTCGCGCCGTCAAGGTCGAGGACCAGGAGATGCAGCGCCTCCGCGAGCAGGAGGAACTGGAAGTCCTGCAACCCGGGCTCGGCACCCGTCCGCGGGTGTATT
>JAKLLP010000160.1:0-5158 GCA_023150055.1 Gammaproteobacteria bacterium
AAGGGCTCCCTGATCGCAAAAAAGATACTCAGCGCCGAGCCATAGGGTGTCGACTTCACCGCCTCGGCCTGCAGCGGCGGCAGCGCAGGCTCGATGCCGAGCCCACGCAGTGCGGGCAGCGGCACCGTGCAGATGATCCGCTCGGCGCGCAGCACCGCCCCGTCGGCGAGCAGCACTTCGGCGTGGTCATCGAGGGTGCGCAACCCGGCGACCGCGGCACGGGTGCGAACCTCGCGTTTCAGCAGGGCGGCCATGCCCTCCGGCACACGGCTGGTGCCCTGGTCGAAAACCTGCAGCCCGTCGAGGGAGCCCATTTCCTGCATGAAACGCATCGAGCGCAGCATGAACAGCGCCGACATGGACCCAATGCTGTCGGCCGGCACGGTGGTGGCGGCAAAACGCAGCGCCTCCTCGCTCGCGCCGCGCTGGCGCAGGTACTGGTCGAGCGGCAGATCGAGCGCCGCGGCCTCCGGGTCGAGCCAGCTCTCGAGGCCGGGTAACGGACTCGGCATGGGCAGGTAGGTCATCGCGACGTCGAATGGCCCTCCCGGCCCGAAGCGCTTGCGCTCGGCCGGGCTGAAGCGGTTCGCGGAGGAATCCTGCCAGGCGGCGAGTGAATACAACTGGTCGCCCTCGTACAGGGCAAAACTCCGATCGGCGTGGTACTTCAGCCAGCGGCTCAGCCCGATGCCGCCGAGACGCGCGATCATCGCGTGCATGCGGGCATACCCGGGCCCGATCTCGGCACCACCCGCCTCCGGCTTGCCCGGCACGTTATCGAGCGACCAGACGCGACCTCCTACGCGATCGTTGCCCTCCACGACGAGCACATCGGCGCCTTCGTCCTGGAGGATCACGGCGGCCTGCAGTCCCGACAATCCGGCCCCTATGACAACGACGTCGGCATCGAGTCGCGCCGCGCGGGCAGCGCGCAGCACGGTGGGTGCGAGTGCGAGCCCCGAGGCCCCGGCCCCGAGCAGCTGCAGCGTCCTGCGCCGCGTGATGTTCCCGGTTTCCGCTCTTGCCTGTTTCGGTTTCACCGCGTCACTCCGCTGATGCCCCTTCTCTGGTCGCAGGCGCCCGTGCGCGGGCGTCCTTCAGTCCGGTTTGGCCGTGCCCAGCCAGGCCACGAGCAGTACGAGCAGCACGTTGCAGACCGCCACGGCCCGCAGACGGCCGAGCAGCAGGCGGTCTTCATCACCCGCCGCCCCGCTGGCGAGCGACTGCCGCAGGCGTTGCTCGATGCTGCGGGCCGGAATGGTCATCAGCAGGATCAGTCCGTAGATCGCGAACTTCGCCGCCAGCCAGTCGGCCTCCAGCATGTGCGTCATGCGGAAAAACAGCACCGTGGTGCCGTCCCACACCTGCCCGAGACCGAGAACCAGTCGCAACCCGACGTCCATCGGACCGAGGACGCGCCGGACACCGGGACGGTGTGCCAAGCCATCGGCCGCCAACGACACGATGAGCAGCAGCGCAGGCAGGAGCCACGGCACATATTGCCAAGCCGAGTCCGGGACCCGGTAGGCCTCCAGCGTGTCGGCCAGCGTAAAGCCGACAGGCAAGAGCAGGATCAGTGACACGTTGGCGATGGCGGCAGCGGCAAGCACCGGGCTTGCGCTCACCCGGTCGGCCGAAACCCCGAGATGCGCCGCCCAGCCACGGACGACCTCCGCGCCGAGCAGGCTGGCATAGAGCAGAAGATGAAGGTAAAGGCTCGCGGTATAGACAGACATCGGCACACGGCGGCATCAGGGGAACGGTGCACCGGATCGCCGCTTCGCCGGCGGCGACCCGCCACCGGGCTGCGGCGGCCGTTGAAGCGGGCACCGTCCCGACTCCATGGACGACCCGGGGGTCAACCCCGCCCCTGCCTGTCAGTCACGGCCACCTTCCCTATCGGTTCAGTCCGGGGCACCGAAGTTATACGCAACCCTGAGCCCGTACTGGCGCTCGTCCGGCAGGATCGGCGTCAGGTTCGACGGCAGCACGAAGGTGCTCGGCAGCCCGAATGGCGAGAAACTGCCACCAAACACGGTGATGCCCTGGTTATAGGTGTTCTGGAAGGCCGACCTGATCGTATCGTCATCGAACACGTTGTCCACGTAGGCGCTGATTTCCCATTGCTCGTTGGTGACGCCGGCGCGCAGGTCGACGGTGGTGTAGGAGTCGAAGCTCGTGGTGTTGAAGGCGGAGATGTACCGGTCGTCCTGGTATTCGCCGGAGGCCTCCACGAACCAGTCCGTTGCGCCGACCAGGGGCCGCGTGTAGTTCACCGCAGCGACCGCCGCATGCTCCGGCGCGAATTCGAGCTGGTTGCCGGACAGGTCCAGCTCGCAGAAGTCGTCGTCGTTACCCGGGCCCGGGCTACCCGGGTCGTCCACGATGACGCAGTTGCCGGCATCTGCAATCGGCGAAGGCCCCTTGCTGAGCTGCGTGAAATCCTCGTACTCGGTGTCGAGCCAGGTGTAAGAAGCGGTCAGCGTCAGGTGGTCCGTCACGCGCCAGGCGAAGTCCAGCTCCACGCCCCACACCTCCGCGCTGGAGGCGTTCACCGGAGCTGCGAACAACAGTCCGGTATTGGGATCCTGCTTCTGCGAAGAGACCAGCTTGTCGCTGAAGTCCTGGAAGAACGCCGCGAAGTTCGCGGTCAGGCTTCTGTCCAGCCAGGCGGTCTTGCCGCCGATCTCGTAGACATCGACTTCCTCGGAGTCGAACCGGCTTGCCGCGACGTCGTAGCCGGTGAGCGCGCCGACGATGGAAATCCCTTTCGGCTTCGTGCCCTTTGCCCACGAGAGGTAGTACATCATGTCCTCGGTGGCATCCCACTGCAGCGTGATCTTCGGCGCGAAGAACTCATCATCGACGGTATCGCTCAGGCTGCCGAAGGCCGGGGCGATGACCGCAGGAAAGCTGAAGCAGTTGCCTGCCACGTTGCGCGTATCGACCGCACGCGGCTGCGAGCACAGCGGTCCTGCTCCATCCGGGTCCGCGCGGTCGGGACCGGTCACCTCGACGCTCTCGTCGGAGTACCGGCCCTCGCCGATGATCCGCCAGCCGTCGAGGAACTCCCAATCGACAAGGGCGTAGACCGACCAGTGATCGGTATCGCGGTCCCAGGGGTCCTCGAAGCGGTTGCCGCCGGAACCGGTGGTGTAGGAAGCAATGGTGGGGGCACAGCTCAGACCAGGCAGGAACGGCGGCGCCGCGTTCTGAATGCAGTTGACACTGCCATCAGTGAAATCGGTGTCTTCCTGCCAGAGCAGCGCGCCGACGGTCCAGTCGACGATGTTGTCGCCGTTGGACTGCAGCCGCAGTTCCTGGCTGAAGAGGGTCGTCTCGTCGTCCGCCCAGAACTCGGCCCCGACGGTCCGCGCCGGGTCCGAGATACTGCCTTCGCGGCGGGCATCCTCGAAGCTGAACACATCAGAATCGGCGAAATGCGTCAGGGAGACGAGCGTGATCGACCCGAAGTCGTACTGGAGATTGAGTGTGTTGCGCCAGATCTCGCGGGTCACGCCGGGGTAATCGCTGCCCGTGCGGGGATCTTCCGAGAGCGTCACCACCTGGCCGTCACCGCCCGGCAAGGTGCCGCGGACGGAAAGGATCTGCGTGAAATTCGGATTGATCGCCGGCAACAGCGGGCCGGGGCCGTCAGGGTCGGTCCGCGCGGAAAGCGGAATATCGGCCGGCGTGGTCGGCAGGATCGCAAAGTACGGCGCCTGCTCGATGTCGTCATCGAGGTACTCGGAGCGGAACGTGGCGGACAAGCGGTCGTTGGGCTTCCAGACCAGGGTGCCCGCAACCGCCGAGCCGTCCGTGCCGCCGACCTCCCCGCCGGTGATGGAGTTCTCGTAGAAGCCGTCGCTGTTCCAGGTCGCGACGTTCAGGCCGCCCAGCACGGTATCCCCGGCGAGCGGGCCACTCAGGCTGCCACGCAGTTCGAGCTGGCCGTCGCTGCCGATGTCGGTGGCAACGCGCCCGGCAAACTCGTCACCCGGCTTCTTGGTGATGTAGTTGATGGCTCCGGCAAAGGCCGTGCGGCCGTACAGCGCGTTCTGCGGCCCCTTGACCACTTCGATGCGTTCCATGTCGAACAGCCGCGGCGTGATGAGAAGCCCGCCACCGTTGGTCTGTATGGCCTGGTTCGCGATATCGATGCCGTCCACGAGCACGGCGACATTCTGCCGACCGCGCGTGGGCGCGAGGCCGCGGATCGTGATGCGTGTGTCCTGGGCCGAGAACCCCTGGTCGAAGATCACGCTGGCGTTGATTCGGGCGACATCGGCGGCATCGGTGATACCGCGTCGCGCAATCGTTTCCGCATTGATGGCGCTTACGGCCACCGGGACCTGCTGCAGGTTCTCCTCGCGCTTGCGGGTGGTGACGATGATCTCCTCGACCGCTGACCAGGCTTCCGTGGACAGGGCGAGGGCGGCGACACCGGACAGCATAACTCCGAGAAGCCGACCTGCCGGCATGGATTTGCGCTTCATGCGAACCCCCCTTGGTGATGAACCGCCGCGCGAAGGCCGCAGGGAGGACGTGCTGGGCCCCGAGGAGCACAGGGCGCCCTGACCCTGCATGCCGACTGCGCACAACCAGCATCCATACTGCCGGTGTTCAGCTCACCCGGTCAATCCCCCTGCTCCGAGGAAAAATCCCCGGACGCGGGATCAATGGTCGCCGAGCCTGGCGTGCAAGCGCGGATCGTGGGTACGGAAGTGGATACTGAACCACTGCTCGAGATCCGCGCCGAGATCCTCGCAGCAGCAGTAACTCTCGTCTTCGGCCGCTTCGTCCATGATGTCGCGCAACCGGTCGAGCAAGGCCTCGTGATCGGCCTTATGCGCCGCATACTCGTCATAGCGCGCCTCGCGCATGACTTTCTCCTCGAGCGCGAAATGCGCGGAGATCCGCGCGTAGATCTCGCCGAGAAATTCCCGGGTCAGATCTCCTGAACACCTTGCCCCTATCTTCGAGTACAGGCTGTTGATCAGCTCGATCAGCTGGCGGTGCTCGTGATCCACGCCGGGCATGCCCGTGGCGAACTGATCCTTCCACACCAGTAGCGGCGGATCTGCTGGTCGCTCAGTCAAAGGTGAATCCTCCTGATAGAGGCCGGAATCCAACCACCAGATTCTGTCCCGGGCGCAAC
>JAKLLP010000160.1:5168-5451 GCA_023150055.1 Gammaproteobacteria bacterium
TCGGCTTCATAGTCGAAGCCCGTATCGCGGCGGCTGTCACGCAGCCGGGCAGTCAGCGTATGCGCACCGGCGTCCACCGGGAAGCGCCGGTAGACATGCGAGGGCCCATCTTTCCACAAGCCGGTCGCCTCCTGCACGCCGCTGAACACCGGCTCGCCGTCGAGCGAGACTTCCAGCACGAGCGGCATGCGCTCGCGCTTGCAGTCCGCCGTTTTGCGCCGATTGGTTGGCAGCTTCGCCAGCTCCTCGGGAGACATCTGCTTGCACTCGTACCGGTGCTCGC
>JAKLLP010000161.1 GCA_023150055.1 Gammaproteobacteria bacterium
CCTCTCCGCCGGCGATCGCTTCGTGTTCAACTTATCCGGTGACCTCGATGCACCACGCAACCCGGTGGCGTTTCTGCCATTCGACATCGAACTGACCAGCGGTGCGACCACCGATACCGCCGGGGTCATAGTGTCGGCGGATGGCGCATACCAGATCCTCTTCTCCTCGTTTTCCGGGATCGATTTCTCCGATATCGACGGTATCAAGCTGCTGTCGACCAACAGCGGCGTACTGTCACCGGATCTTGCGTTGAGCGCGCTCGAGGTCCAGGTGGTCCCGGTCCCGGCGGCCGTGTGGATGTTCGGCTCCGCACTCGGCCTTCTCGGCTGGGTGCGCCGCCGGTCGGCGATCCTCTGAGTGTGTCCAGTTCGAGCCGAAAGCGTTCGGCTCAAATAACTCCGGCAGCCCTCAGGTAGCCTCAGCGCACCGCGACGAAGGACTCCAGCTGCACCTGGGGGGTGGTATAGCCCTCCTGCGGTGGTTCGGCGGCGGAAAGCGCTGTGGAAAGATATTTTTTGTTGGAGTCGCAGATCACGGTGACGACCACCGCATCGTCACCCATATCGTCGGCGAGCTTGATGGCACCGATGATGTTGGCGCCAGCCGAGATGCCGACCCCGAGCCCGATGCGATGGCAAAGCGCCTGCGACATGAGGATGGCATCGCCGTCCCAGACGTCGACCACGGGGTCGAGTTCATCGAGGTTGACGATGGAGGGAACGAACTCGTCGCTGATCCCCTGGATGCGGTGCGAGCCGACCTTCTTGCCCGTACGCAGCGTCGGTGAGTTGGCAGGTTCGAGCGGATGCACCCGCACCTTGCGACCACTGCGACGCAGGTAACGACCCACCCCCATGACGGTGCCGCCGGTGCCGACCCCGGCCACGAAGGCATCGGCCTTTGCTCCGAACTTCGCGAGTTGGGCCTCGATCTCGGGGCCCGTCATAAGCTCGTGTGCCTCGACATTATCAGCGTTGTCGAACTGCCGCGGCAGATAGACGTGCTCGTTCTCGGCGGCATACTCGCGCGTCAACCCGATAGCACCGACGAATCCGCCCTGGGACTTGGCCACGGGAATGACCTCCGTGCCGAGGCTGTGCATCAGGTGTACCCGCTCGTGACTCATCCAGTCGGGCATGTAAATGCGTACCCGGTGACCGAGCGCCCGGCCGATTGCGGAGAAGGAAATTCCGGTATTGCCACTGGTCGCCTCGACGATGGTATCACCGGGCTTGAGTTCTCCCCGCTCCTGGGCGCGGCGCAGGATGTGCAGCGCCATGCGGTCCTTGACGCTACCGGTCATGTTCATGACCTCGAACTTGGCGTACAGCCGCCGTGGCCGGCCGTTGAAGCGATAACGGATCTCGAGGAGTGGCGTCTCGCCGACGAGCGCGGCAAGGGTTTCGACTGAACGCATAGGCAAACGTCATCGGGATGGGTCGGCGCCTGGCAGTCTAACCGAGGCCTGCAGACGACCGCCACGGGCTGTAGGGATATCTCAGACCGGGCACCGGCGTATTGTTATGCCGCGAAACGGGCGACACACGCGATTCCACGCCCCGCACAGCGTGCTAGTCTTGGATCGCACGGACAGGCCCCATCGATCCCATGCCATCCACATCCGAGACACTGAGCGGCTCCTGCCTCTGCGGCGCAGTGCGGTTCCGGGTGGAAACACCGACGCTGTGGTGTGCGCACTGCCACTGCACCATGTGCCAGCGCGCACACGGCGCCGCTTTCGTCACCTGGGTCGGCGCTGCGGTGGAGCGTGCCCACCTGGAGGGCTCGAAGCTGCTGTGGTATCGCTCCTCGGAGAAGGCCGAGCGGGGCTTCTGCGCTGAGTGCGGCAGCAGCCTGTTCTTTCGTTCGCGCAACTGGCCGGGGGAGGTCCACATCGTTCGGGCCAATATCGACGGGGCAATCGACCGGGAGCCGCAAAGTCACGCGTTCTACGACAGCCGCGTCGCCTGGTTCCATGTCGACGACACGTTGCCCAAGAACGTACCGCAACCGCCAACCCGAGACCCACCGTAACGACGAGAATAGCCATGACGAACGACCGCCACCCTGATGCCCATGCTCATGAGCACGGTCATGATCATGATCACGACGACCTGCCTCACCACGATGACCACGACGATCACGATCATCATGACCACGAGCATGGTCACCACCACCATCCGCCACCCGATCAGCTGAACCGGGCGTTCGTCATCGGCATAGGCCTGAACATCGTCTTCGTGGCGGTGGAGCTCGCCTTCGGAATCGTCGCCGACTCGCTCGCCCTCATCGCCGATGCCGGGCACAACCTGAGCGACGTGTTGAGCCTGGTGCTTGCCTGGGCCGCAGCGCGGCTCGCAAGACGCCAGCCGACCGCTTACCGCACCTACGGCTTTCGCCGCGGCACGATCCTCGCGGCACTGGTGAGCTCCGCATTGCTGCTGGTCGCGATGGGCGCGATCGCCTGGGAGGCGCTGCTGCGCTTCAGCGACCCGGCGCCGGTCGAAGGCCGCCTGATGATGGCCGTCGCCGCGGTCGGGGTGGTCATCAACGGCATCACCGCGTGGCTCTTTGCTGCCGGCCGGCACAACGACCTCAACATCCGCGCCGCCTTCATGCACATGCTGGGTGATGCTGCGGTGTCGGTCGGCGTCGTCATCGGCGGTATCGGGGTGCTGACTTTCGGCTGGCTGTGGCTCGATCCGGCCATAAGTCTCGTGATCGTCGTGGTAATCGTGTGGGGCACCTGGGGAGTGCTCACCGAGTCGCTCGACATGGCCTTCGATGCCGTGCCGAAGAACATCGACCCCCACAAGGTCAGGGAATTCCTGCGGACCCTACCGGGTGTCGCGGACATTCACGACCTCCACATCTGGTCGATGAGCACGACCGAGACCGCCCTCACCGCCCACCTGGTGATGCCCGCCGCCGAAGAGGACGACCACTTCCTGCGCAATACGGCCGAGGGACTGAAGAAGCGCTTCAGGATCGCTCATTCGACCCTGCAGGTGGAGCGCGGCGTGGGGCCGGCCTGCGACCAGAGCTGTTAGAACCTGTCTCCAAACTCCGGCGCAGGCGTTGTCCCGGCTTAGGCGTTGCCCGGAATCCTCCGCACCGCCGGGAGGCGGGAGTCTCCGAACCAAGCGAGAATCGATGAACGAGGACGGGAGCGACTTCGGAGACCTCCCGCCGCAAGGGCGGTCATGGGTCGCAGCCGAACTCGTCGTCGCCATGGGCCCTGCTATGCCTCCTCCTCGCTTCTCGTCTCGCACCAAAATACGCTGGCGGATTAGCCAACTTAGTCCGTGGGACAGGACACTAGCCCGCCAGCAGCCGGTTCAGGCGCTGCACGAATGCCGCCGGATCCTTGAGCGGCCGCCCTTCGGCCAACAGCGCCTGGTCGAACAGCACACGGGCAAGCTCGCCGAACCGCGCCTCGTCCGGTTCGGCGCCGAGCCGCCGCACCAGCGGGTGATCCGGGTTGATCTCCAGGATCGGCCTCGCATCCGGCACTGCCTGCCCGGAGGCGGCAAGAATGCGGCGCAGCTGTGGACCCATGTCGAACTCGCTCATCGCGAGGCAGGCCGGTGATTCGGTCAGCCTGCTCGTCACGCGGATCTCCTCGACATCCTCACCGAGCACGGCCTCCAGGCGCTCGAGAAGCGCCTTGTGCTCGCCGGAGTTCGGAGCCGGTTTCCCGTCCTTCCCGCCATCGCCCTCGGTGAGGTCGAGTTCACCACGGCGGATATCGCGGAACTTGAGTTCCCCGAATTCCTGCAGGTGGCCCGTCACCCACTCATCGATCGGATCGGTCAACAGCAGCACTTCGACATTGCGCCTGCGGAAGACCTCGAGGTGGGGACTGCCCCGCGCGGCAGCCAGGCTGTCGGCCGTCACGTACCAGATGTGCTTCTGGTCGGCCGCTTTGCCGGCGACGTAGTCGGCGAGGCTCCGGTCGGGCTCGTCACCGGCCGAGCGTGTGCTCGTGAAACGAAGGAGAGTCGCGATGCGCTCGCGATTCGCGTGGTCCTCGGCCGGGCCCTCTTTCAGCACCCGCCCGAACTCCTTCCAGAAGCCGGCGTATTTTTCCGGCTGCTCGGCAGCGAGCCTCTCCAGCATGTCGAGCACCCGCTTGGTAAGTCCACCGCGAATGGCCTCGACCTCGGGATCGTGTTGCAGGAGCTCCCGGGACACATTCAACGCCAGCTCGTCGGAGTCGACGACACCACGCACGAAACGCAGGTATAGCGGCAGGAACTGCTCGGCGTCATCGAGGATGAATACCCGGCGGACGTAGAGCTTCAATCCGCGCGGCTTTTCACGGTTCCACAGATCGAACGGGGCGCGCGCTGGCACGTAGAGCAGGCTCGTATAGACACGCTTGCCCTCGACGCGGTTGTGGCTCCAGGCAAGCGGTTCTGCAAAATCGTGCGAGATATGCCGGTAGAACTCCTCGTAGTCCTCGTCCGTGATCTCCGACTTCGACCGGGTCCACAGGGCCCTTGCGGCATTGACCGCTTCCTCGCGCGTCTCTTCCACGTCCGTCGCCTTGGCGCCCGCCTTGCGCATGAGCACCGGGAAAGCGATGTGGTCGGAGTACTTGCGAATCAGCGCGCGCAGGCGCAGTTCATCGGCAAACTCCCTGGCATCGGCACGCAGATGCAAAGTCACGCTGGTGCCGCGCTCGGCACGCTCGATCGTCTCTATGGTGAACTCCCCATCGCCCAGGGACTCCCAGCGCACGCCCTCTCCGGCAGGACGCCCTGCGCGGCGCGTGAGCACCTCGACGCGATCGGCCACCGTGAAGGCTGAATAGAAACCCACACCAAACTGACCGATCAGGTTGGCATCCTGTCGCTGGTCACCGCTCAGGTGCCTGATGAACTCGGCTGTGCCGGACCTGGCAATGGTGCCGAGCTGCTCGATGACCTCGTCGCGCGACATGCCGATGCCGTTGTCGATGATGGAAATCGTGCCCGCCTCGGGGTCCACTACGACGCGGACCTTGAGTTCGGCATCCTCTGCGAGGTAATCCGGTCGCGCGATGGCCTCGAAGCGCAGCTTGTCCGCGGCATCGGACGCGTTGGAGATCAGCTCACGCAGGAAGATCTCGCGGTTGCTGTAGAGGGAGTGGATCATCAGGTGAAGCAGCTGCTTCACCTCGGCCTGAAAGCCGTGTGTCTCGCGTGTCGTCATGTATCGACCCGTTCCATTCTTCACGAAGGCTTCGCGCACGCGGCGCGGGGTCGCATTAATAAGGGTACCGCCAGAGGATTTCAAGGCGCCGTCGCGGCGAGCCCCCCGGGGATGTTGTCCGGCGTGCCGCCGCGGCCGCGCCCTCCCCTCCCGCCGTCACGGCTCGACAAAGATCAGGGGCGATTTAGCGCGCCGTTCAGAACGGCGACTGA
>JAKLLP010000162.1 GCA_023150055.1 Gammaproteobacteria bacterium
CCGCGAACAGCTCAAGCGGCTGGAAGCGCTGTTCACGCCGGCGGACGCGGTCGTGCTCAGACGCGGCGACGAACTCACCCTGCGCCTGCACGGACTCGCTTTCGCATCGAGTTCCGCCCGTCTCGAGGCTGGCGCCACGGCGCTGCTCGAGAGGGTTGGCGCGGCGCTCGCGCTCTACCCGAACGCCAGGGTCGCGGTCGAGGGCCATACGGATTCGAGCGGCGACAGCGTCGCCAACCAGCGGCTGTCACAGCAGCGGGCGGAAACCGTGCGCGATCATCTCGCCGCGCAGGCCGGCAACGCCGCCTCGGGAATGACCGCGATCGGCTACGGCGACACGCGACCGATCGCCAGCAACGAGGATGCGGCCGGCCGGCGCGAAAACCGCCGCATCGACCTGGTCATCACGCCCCCGCCCGGAACGCTGCCCTGACGGGCCGCTCGGCGGGGCTCACGAGGGCGGCTGCTCGCGCCACCACTCCGCCAGGGTCGCGCCCATCACCGGGTTCACCATGTACCCGTAGCACTTGTGCAGGTTCAGCCCTTCCTGGCCACGGAAATAGGTCTGCAGATCGAGCCGGTCGGAAATCTCCTCGATGAGCCCGAGATCGCGCATGCCGCCCCAGGTCTCGGCGAGGCGCCGGTCGAGCGCCGTCAGCTCGCCGACGGCGGAGAAATTGCGCCAGCGACGGATGTTCTTCGGAAAGCGGCGCGCCCCGTGCTCGCGCGCGCCGAGCAGCTGGTCACGCACGAAGGACAGCCCGAGGGGACTGCCGATGCTGACGAAAAGGTCAACCCGCCCCAGCACCGCGAAGCGATGCGACAGCTCCCAGAGCACGTCGAAGGCGATGACCGAGCCGAGGCTGTGGCCTGCCAACAGCACCCTGCGATCCGCCTGCCAGGCCTCCAGCAGGGCATCGGCGACGATCTGGCGCACCTGGACCGCAACGCCGCCGTCGTTGCGGAAATAGCGCCGGGTCTCCTCCAGTGTCTCCCGCATGTTCGGCTCACCCACCAGCTCGAACAGCCGCGGAAAACGGTCGCACAGCAGGTACAGCGAGCGCTTCAGCCGTCGTTGCCAGGAAGTGGCCTCGCGCAGGTCCTCGGGTGTCGGACCAGGCAGCGCGAGCAGCCGCTCCACGCCCGGCACGTCGAGGTCGATGTCACGGTGTGTCTCGTAGAACACGTGCGCCCAGGAGACGAGCTGGAAACAGTCGGGGTGGCGGCCGATTTCCCCTGCCGCGGCAGGATCGGCCCGGCGCACGCCCTCGAGCAGGCAGCGCCAGAGCATGGCCCGATGCACCGCGTAGGGCGGCTTCGGCTTGATGCCCGGTACGTACAGGACGACAGGCTCGCTCATCCGCCCAGCAGTTCAGCCAGCTCGTGCAGGTCGGCCACGGTGTGTTCTGGGGGCGTGAGCGCGGCGGGCCACTCGTGCAGGCCGCGGTCGACCCACACCGCGACGAGTCCCGCCGCACGGGCGGCATCGACATCGTTCCGCGGATGATCTCCCGCGTGCGCGACGGCAGCCGCCGGCAATCCCGCGCGCCGACAGGCCGCATCGAAGGCCCGCGCGTCGGGCTTCGCCGCGCCGATCTCGACCGCACTCACGACGGCCGTGAAATGCCGGCCAAGGCCGATCGTGGCGAGGTCCGCAGTGCCGTTGGTCAATGCCAGCAGAGGCGCGCGCCGGGCGAGCCGCTCGAGCCCGCTATGCACGTCGGGGAAAGGCTGCACGGCGTTGCGCGCGCGCTGAAAGACCGCGAAGGCCTCCTCGGCAAGCAGCTCGTCATAGCCGGCCTCGCGGGCGGCCCGTGCCAGGGTGGCCGTGCGCAGCAGCGGCAGGTCGTGTTCCCGGCCGGGAAAATCGGCCTCGACTGCCCGGCGCAGGGCCCGCAGGTCCGCGATGGAAAAGCGCGCGGTGATGCGCGGGTATCGCTCCGCCAGCCACTCGTGGAGCACGCGCTCGGCCCGCTGCAGCACGGGCGCGAGATCCCACAGCGTGTCGTCGAGGTCCAGGCAAATCGCTTTGATGTTCTGCATCCGGTTGTAGGCGGCGCGGCGTCACCCGCGAGACGCGGCCCCTGTTAAGCTTCGGGCAGCAACAGCTGCTTGGCAAGCATCATGAAATACCTGCACACGATGGTGCGCGTCACCGACCTCGAAGCATCGCTCGATTTCTACTGCAACGGACTCGGCCTGCGCGAACTGCGCCGCTACGACAACGAACCCGGCCGCTACACGCTGGTATTCGTGGCCGCGCCGGGGGACGAGTCCGCGCCGCTCGAACTCACCTACAACTGGGACCCGGAGCCTTATGGCGAGGGGCGCAACTTCGGCCACGTCGCCTACGAGGTCGAGGACATCTACGCGGTCTGCCAGCGCCTGATGGCGGCAGGCGTCGCGATCAACCGCCCGCCGCGCGACGGGCGCATGGCCTTCGTCCGCTCACCGGACAACATCTCGATCGAACTGCTGCAGAAGGGGCCGGCGCTCGCGCCGCAGGAGCCGTGGCAATCGATGCCGAACAGCGGGCGCTGGTAGGCCCGCTACCTGCTCCTAGTGTGGCGTCCCGCAAATAACTTGCCATCCATGACCGCCCTTGCAGCGGGAGGTCTCCGCCGTCGCTCCCCGATACTCGCTTTGGGCGGAGACCCCCGCCTCCGGGCGGTCCGCCCATCGCAGACCGCCAATGTACTTGCGGGACGCGACACTACCCGCTGGCCGCCCGGCGGTCCGCCCTGAAGCGCCCGGTCTCGATCGGTGTCAGGCGGGACTCCTTCACGATGACGCGGTTGCGGCCTTCTTCCTTGGCCTGGTAGAGCGCCTCGTCGGCCATCTGCACCGCCCCGGCGAGACTGCGCTCGGCGCCCGGCGTGATGACCGCCACGCCGATGCTGATGGTCAGGAACGACCCCGCCGATGATCCTGCGTGGGGTATGCACAGATCCTCGACATTGCAGCGGATCTGCTCCGGCAGGTCGCGATTGGAATCGTTGGCCGACCCGTAGAGCACCAGCGCGAACTCCTCGCCACCGTAGCGGGCCGCCAGATCGAGCGGCCGTTGCGCCCCCATGGCGATGACTCCCGCCACCTTCTTCAGCGCATCGTCCCCGGCCTGGTGGCCGTAGATATCGTTGTAGCGCTTGAAGTGATCGATATCGATCAGCATCACGGTGAGCTGGCTCTGCTCGCGCTGCGACTGCCGCCAGATACGTTCCATGTAGGCGTTGTAGACCCGGCGGTTGTAGAGCCCGGTGAGACCATCACGCTCGGCCTGGTCCTCGAGCATGCGCTTGTCACGAAAGGCGTCCCGGGTCGTGGCCTCGAGCTGGAAACAGCAGAGTGCACCGATGCCATTCACCCCGACCAGCATCAGCACTTCGAAGAGGGTCTGCCGCGGGCCGATGTCCCAGTTATAGAGGCCCCAGATGTAGCATCCGGTGATGAGGAGCGAAGTAGCAGCCGCACTCCAGAACCGCAGGCCGAGCGCAAGCCATACCACCATGATCCAGGTGACCTGCCCGGCGAAGTGGTAGGGCGTGCCATGCAGGCTCGCACGCAGGGTGAGCGAGCTGATGATGAGCCCGAGGCAAAGCAGGCTCAGGGCGAGCAGGGCCTGGTACATCGCGTGGCGCTGCGGCTCATAGGTGCACACCAGCGTCGCCATGAACAAGGGCAGCATCACCGCGAGCCCGAAGATCGCGGTCAGCGCGGAAATGTTCTGCTGGTAGATGCCGAGCGAGGTGAAGCCGATGACGGCGGCCGCCGCGATCACCAGCAACGGCCGCACCTTCGGGAAATTGAGCCGGACGTAGTACTGCCGGAACTCCTCCTCGACGAAGCTCGAAAAACGAAGGCGCGACAGTCCGCGTCGCCGCTCTGCGACCAGCGAGCTCAGATGTTGTTCTGGTACGGACACCTGCAAAAGAATTCCCGGCAACGCATTCCCGAGAATGCGGTGGTCGCCGGGACAATAGCCGCCGCGGGGGCGGGCAGGCTGCGCCACGCATCACACTTCTACATAAGGGGGCAGCGGCGCTATGCTGCGCGCCGATGACCGCACCCCGCCCCGAGAAGACCCCGGCCTTGAGCTCGCTCGCGACCCTGCTCGGGGTCGCGGTCGCCGTCGCCCTCGCCTATCTCGCTTTTTCCCAGCGCCTGCCACCGCCCCCGGCGCCGGGGCTCGATGCGGCGCTCGCCCTCGCGCCCTGCGAGATGGAGCCCCCCGGCTACTGGCGCGGCCGGATCTTCGGCTCCACCACGATCGCAATCGACTGGCGCGGGGCGAAGCTCGAATGTGCGGGCAACGCACGCCCCGGCGGACGCGGCCTGCGGCTGTTCCTCGCCGGCCGGCCGGGTACGGGCAGCGACCGGCTGCTGCTCGTCATCGGTATCGGTGCCGGCCTCGATGAACTGGCGGGCAAGGAACACCCGGCGAGCGTCACGCTGCTCGACGAGGCCACGAGCGACTTCTTTCACGGCCCGCCGGAGCGCTGCTTTACCCACATCCGCGACGTCTCCCCCCTGGCGGACACCGAGGGCGCGTTCCGGGTCGAGGGTGATCTCTACTGCACGGGCGCCATCGCTGCCGTCTCCGGTGAACGCTCGGTGACGCTCGGCGACATGGCTTACGCCGTCCGCCTGACACCGGATGCCGGTTGAGGGCCACGCGCGTGACCCGCATCGGTCTCGCTGCGATTGCCCTTCTTGGCACGGTCGCGGCCTGGGGTGCTGCGCCTGCGCACCTCCTGCAGGACTTTGCCCGCGCACAGGGCATGATCGAAACGCGGCGCGCCTGTCACCTGCTGGACCTGTATCTCGCGCTGACCCCGGCGCAGCGCGCGCAGGGGCTCATGCACGTTCGCGAACTCGGCCAGTACGAGGGCATGCTGTTCCCCTCGCCGGCGCCCGCACCGGCCACCATGTGGATGAAGAACACGCTGATCCCGCTCGACATGTTGTTCATCCGCGAAGACGGGACGATCGCGCGGATTGCCGCGCGCACGACCCCGCTCTCCGAGGAGACGATCGACTCCGGCGAGCCGGTCACTGCGGTGCTCGAACTCAATGGCGGCTTTGCCGAGCGCCACGCCGTGGCCGCCGGAGACCGTTTCGCCGTGCTGCCCTGAGACTCCCGCTACCCGGGCAGGCCGATGCTAGCTATAGTTAGGGCCAGAGCGGGTAGAGAGGCGACCTGGTCGTAATCGGTCGTGTCGTCGCCACCCGCGCCAACAGGGCAGGAGCGCGAACGATGACCACGACCGTAGCGCAGCTTCTCGGGGACAAAGGCGCGACCGTCCACACGGTGCCGCCGACCGCCACGGTCACCGAGATCCTCAAACTGATGGCCGAGCACAACATCGGCTCGGTGGTCGTCGCGAAAGGGGACCAGCTGCTCGGC
>JAKLLP010000163.1 GCA_023150055.1 Gammaproteobacteria bacterium
TCGGGAATCTCTCGCCCTGCTCGGCGAAGCGGTGCTGCTCGAGCGCAACGTCTATGACCGTGCCAGCACGCGGCTGGCCGCGATCCAGTCTGGCCCGCCCATGTACCCGGAATCACTGCAGGACTATGCCTACGAATGGGACCGGGTCGGCAACCTGCTCGCCCGGCGTAGCGCCGGCAACGGCGCCCCCATCGAGGAACGCTTTGCCTACGACGAGCTCAACCGGCTGAAACAGGCGACCCTGGACGGGGTACAGACGCTGAGCATGATCTATACCAAGGATGGAAATATCCGTTCGCGGTCCGATGTCGGCAATTTTGCCTATGGCTACTACGGCGTGCACCCGCATGGCGTGTCCGCTATCGGCGGCGGCGCGCGCGGCATCATGACGTTCGGCTATGACGACAACGGCAATATGACCAACCGCAATGGCACTGCGCTGACCTGGACGTCGTATAACCTGCCGCGCCAGATCGGCAGCGACACCAACTACGTGCGGTTCAGCTACGGACCGCGCCGCACGCGTACGCGGCAGGAAGTCCGGTCCGCGACGGGCTCGAAGACCGTGCATCACGTGGGGCCGCATTTCGAAGTCGAGATAGAGGGCCCGGTCAGGCGCTTTCGCTCGAACCTTTTCGCCAATGGCCGTGCCGTCTACAGCCAGGTGGAGACCAGCAGCGGCGGTATCGAAGGCTACTACGTGCTTCACGATCACCTGGGCAGCGTGGACCGGCTGGTGCGCGCCGCGGGCAGCGGTGCCGATACTCTCGCCTTCAGCTTCGACGCCTGGGGCAAGCGACGCAACACGGACTGGAGCGCCGATAACGCCGATGCCCGCGCCCACGACCAGCACTGGGTCGAGCGCGGCTTCACCGGCCACGAACACCTCGACGCACACGGCCTGATCCACATGAACGGCCGGCTGGCCGACCCCCTGCTCGGCCGCATGCTCTCCCCGGACCCGATGATGGGCAGCACGCTCAACCCCCAGTCTTTCAACCCCTACAGTTACACCCTGAACAACCCGGCGTCCTACGCCGACCCGAGCGGTTACTTGCTGAGCGGGTTGCGCAAGACCATCAAGCGCGCCATTCGCCACGCCAGCTCGGTCGGGCAACGCATAGTGCGGCGCTGGGGCAGGCAGATCGTGGCGACCGTAGCGGCGGTCTACACGGCCAATGTCGTGTCGTCCTGGGCCTATTCCGCACAGACCTCGGCGATCGATATCGCCGGTCCCGCCTTTCTCACCACCGACGGCATCTCGGCGGCAGGCACCCTCAGCGCGGCGGCGGGCCCCAGCACCGTCATCGGCGGGGTGGCCGGCGGTGCCGTCGCAGGCGCCATCGGCTCCGGAAACCTGCAGGGAACCCTCGTCGGCGGGTTGAGCGGCGGCGTCATGGGCGGCATCAACGTGACCTACGGCGGCGGTTACAAGATCGGGCGCGTGCTGGCCGAGGCCACTGCCGGGGGCGTGACAGCCGAGCTGCAGGGCGGAGACTTTGCCAGCGGCTTCATAACCGGCGGCAGCCTGTCATCGCTCACCTGGGCCGCGCTGGAGATGCGCTCTGCCATGATCGAGCAGTCGCGCAGGAATCCGGCCAACGCCGCGGGCAGCAGCGCCGGGTTCCGCGGCGACGGGTTCAAGCTGGGAGGGTGTCGTCGGCCATGTCTATCTAGCCCGCTCGGTGGCGCGCAGGGGGGCCCGGGAATTTTTCTGGGTGCCCACTACTCACCCGACTCATTTCTTGACCGGCTCGTCGAGACGTATAGCGGCCCCCACGATTTTCTAAATAGCCCGATCTTCTATAACGAGTTCGGAGACAACATCGTACGGCCGGATTTCTTCCACGTCTTCAATGCCGCGAACGTTCTGCTGGCGACACCATTTGCCGCTGCATCCGTCGTCCCGTCTTATGCATACGGTGCGCTCAGTGACTGACTTAAAGCCGCTTCTGACGGTTATATCAGTGGTTACCTTGGTCACTGGTTGCACCACGCGAGCCCGACTTGCGCAGGACTTCCGCAACGACCGGGACCGCTGTCTCGGCGAACTGTTCATGGACCGCAGCAGCAGCAACTGCGGCTGGCTGGATGTTATCGAGATGAGAACGTTAGATGAGAGGAACGATGAATACCTGATTGCCAGTGATCACATGGGACGCTGCCGTTGGAGCTACATCGTCGATCGCGCGACTCGCCGGGTCATCGGCTGGCGATACGTGAGTGGAGAGGACAATTGCTATAACAGGATCGACTGGCTCGGCCCATGGTAAGACGGGCTTCAGACATGCAAAGCGCAGTGAAAAAGGGAGCGCTCTTTGCTTTCGTCGCTCTTATGCTTTCTGCTTGCGTAGGCTGGCCGTCCTCAGCAGACAAGTCTGGGCTGCCCTCTCACCAGATCGGTGGCTATTGCACGCGTCTCGGCAACGCCAAGGACTACAGGGCACCACATGGCGTGATTGTCAGCGTACGCCCCGGCAAGAGAAAACTCGACGCCACGATCCTCCTCGACATCAAAATTCTCGTACCTGCCGGTGTGACCCTGAGCATCGAGAATCCCGAGGTTCGCCTGACAAGCAGCAACTGGTCGCGGGAGCAGCGACTCAGCATCGACCATTTCATCGATCTTACAGATGTACGACACCCGGCGATCGGGCCTCTTAGAAGTCCCGATAATACCGGGGCGCCACCTGGAATTTTCACCGCTTCGTTTTTCCCCGATGGCACGACCGAGGCTTCGCGGACCGATATAGGCCAGGTGCCCGAGTTCACGTTGCATCTGCCAACGCTGGAGATCAATGGTGCCGTTTTCGAGCCCGTAGCGGTGAAATTTCACGCTTACCGCAGGATGGGATTATTCAGCTGCAAACCATGAATCCTCGGATGTTCGTTTGGGAACACGGCCCAAGCGTGAGCTTCCGCAAATACGTTGACGGCCTGCCACCGACAGACCGCCCGGAGGCGGGGGTCTACGCCCAAAGCGAGTATCGATGAAATAGGGCGGGAGCGACGGCGGAGACCTCCCGCCGCAAGGGCGGTCATTAACCGCATATTTCTGCGAAACACCACGTTATTGTCCGGTGCCGCAAGTAAGCTTCAATCCTCGCTCGGTCTCAGCCGGGCAACGTCTGTGCACCCTCGATCTTCCTCACCGCCCACGCCAGGACTTCACGCACCCGGGGTGCCGTGAGCCTGCGCGCCTCGGCGGGCGTGCACCAGCGAAATTCCGCGTGCTCGGTGTTGCCCGTCCGCGGGTTCGGCAGGATCTCGACGTCCTCGCGTGCCGTCAGGGCGAGGTAGTAGCGGGCGACTTTGCCACGGCTGTAGGGACCGGTCTCGAAGTAGTCCTGGCCCCATGGGAAGACCAGATCGTCGAGCGTGGTCTCTTCGCGGACCTCGCGCAGTGCGGCGCACAGCGAGTCTTCGCCCTTTTCCAGCAGGCCCTTGGGGAAATCCCAGTGATTGAAAGCGCGCAACAGCAGGAATCGCCAGCCGTCGGCGGCCGGGCGCACGACGACAGCGCCACAGGACAGGATCTTGCGTCGCCCCCGCGTCATCGCCGGGAGTATATCCGTTCCGTTTCCGCAGGCAGCGGATCGACAACGGGCCAGGCCGGCCTGGGCGCGACGCACTGCCGGCACTCCTGGGCAGAACGCTCAACGCCCCGGCGATAAGGCGCAGGGATACTGGCACTGTTGGGCCTCGCGGGCCGGGCCTTTCCCGGTTCCCGCGACGCTTCAGGCCTCGCGCAGCACGTTCACCGGCGGTTCGTTCACCGCCTTGCGCGTCGCCAGCGTACCGGTGAGACCCACGAGCAGGCAGCCGAGCAACAGCCCGGCGGGCCACAGGATGGGGCTCACGATGTAGTCGAGATTGAAAACCCGTTGCGCCAGCACCAGCCCGATGACGGTCGCCCCGAGCGCGCCAAGCGCACCGGCAAGACCACCGAGCGCCGTGAACTCCACCGCCACGCCCTGGAGGATCTTGCGCCGATCGGCGCCGAGCGCATGCAGGATGGCGCTCTCGAAACGCCGCTCTTCGCGTGTCACCTGGACCGCGGCGAGCAGCACCATGACACCGGCGACCAGCGTGAAGAGAAAGACGTATTGCACCGCGAGCGACGCGCGATCGACCACCATACGCACCTGGGTGAGGATTGCCTCGAGGTCGAACACCGTCACGCCAGGGAAAGTGCGCACCAGCTCGTTCAGCAGGCGGCGGCGCTCCGGCGGAACGAAGAAGCTCGCTATGTAAGTCTGCGGCAGCTCCGCGGCCAGGCCCGGCGAGAGCATCAGGTAGAAATTCGGTGCAAATGAGTCCCACTCGATACGGCGGATGTTGGTGACCGGCGCGGTAAATTCCTCACCGCCCACATTGAACGTCATGCTGTCTCCGACCTTGACGCCGAGACCGCGTGCTATGTCCGCCTCGAGCGAGATCTGCGGCTCGCCGTCGTAGCCCTCACCCCACCACTCGCCCTCGGCAATGCTGTTGCTCTCCGGCAGCTTCCCCGTCCAGGTGATGTTCTGTTCGCGACGGGCGAAATTGGTGCCCTGCATGTTGCCGAACTCGCGGTCCGCGACCGGCTTGCCGTTGATGGCAGCCAGGCGTCCCCGGATGAAAGGCAGCGAGGAGGGCTCGGTGCCGATCTTCTCGCGAATGAACCGCTCCATGTCGGGCCAGGTGGCCGGCGCGATGTTGATCAGGAAATAATTCGGGGCATCGGCCGGGATCGTGCGCTGCCAGGCCCCGAGCAGATCGCTGCGCACCACGGTGAGCAGCAGCAGCACCATCAGACCGAGCCCGAACCCGACGATCTGCACGACGCTCTCCGCGCCCCGCCGGGAAATGTTGGCAAGGCCGTAGCGCCAGGCCACACCAGCGGCCCCGCGAAAGCGGGTGACGAGGGCCACGAGCCCCCAGCCCGCCAGACCCGCGACCAGCGCGAGCCCGAGCAGACCCCCGACGACAAACCCGACGAGTGCCAGGTCGCGCACGATCACATAGATCATGCCGACCAGCGCCAGCACGGCCACCGCGTAGGTAACGCCCGTGGAGAGAGCTGGCGGTGGCAGGTCTTTGCGCAGTACGCGCATCGGCGCCGTGCGCTTGAGCTGCCACAGGTGAGGAAGTGCGAAACCCAGCACCACGGTCGCCGAGGTAAGGGCGCCGAGCCAGGCCGGAACAAGGGATGGCAGCGGCAGCTCCACGTCGAGCACCCCCGAGGAGACCTGTGCCAGCACCCCCTGGGCGCCGTAGCCGATCGCCGAGCCGATGAGCGTGGTGCCGAAAATGATCGCCAGGAGCTGCACGATCGTGGCGCGCTCTATGAACCGCTGGGTGCCGCCGATGCTCTTGATGAGGGCGACGGTATCGAGATGCCGGAAGGCATAGAGCCG
>JAKLLP010000164.1 GCA_023150055.1 Gammaproteobacteria bacterium
TGCCACCGCCCGGCGCACTACCCGTCGCATGATCCGCAGGAGGAGCCTGAGTGGCGCGCTGACGCTCGGCGTACTCGCCCTCGCCGCCGGCTGCGACGTGCCTGGACCGATGGCCACGGACGCCGATGTCATCGTGGTGGGCGCGGGTATTGCGGGACTGTCCGCAGCGCTGGAAGCGGAAAGAGCCGGAGCGCGGGTGCTGCTGATCGATCGCAACTCCGTCGCCGGCGGCCACGCGGTGATGGCGGGCGGATTCGCGCTGGTGGACACGGCCCTGCAGCGCACCAAGGGTTACCGGGACTCGCCCGACATCGCCTTTCGCGACTTCATGGCCTGGGGCGAGGACAGCGATGCCTGGTGGGCACGGACCTTCGC
The DNA here is from genome assembly GCA_023150055.1 of Gammaproteobacteria bacterium. Lineage (GTDB taxonomy): Bacteria > Pseudomonadota > Gammaproteobacteria > Steroidobacterales > QUBU01. Next base: position 376 of record JAKLLP010000164.1, read on the forward strand.
CGAGCAGTCCAACGAGCAGGTCTACGAGTGGCTCACCGCGATGGGCGTGCAGTTCGCGATGATCCTCGACACGCCGGAGGACACGGTACCGCGTTTCCACTTCACGCGCGGTGCCGCGATCAATGCGGTGTTACCCCTGATCCGCACGGCGCTCGAGCGCGGACGCATCGAGTTTGTGCCCAATACCCGTGTCAGCGGCATCCTGCGCCGCGACGGCATTGTCTCGGGCGTGCGCACCGTGAACACGCGCACTGGCGGCAAACGGTTGTACCGCGCCGGCGCGGTGGTTCTCACCACCGGCGGCTACCAGGGCAATATCGAGAAAGTCCGGGAGACCTGGCCTGCCACGACACCGCCGCCACCCCGATTGCTGATCGGCGCCAGCCGCTTCGCAACCGGCAGTGGACTGGAACTCGCCGAGCCTTTCGGCGCAGCGTACGCGCGGCTCGATCACCAGGTGACCTTCGTCAACGGCCTCCCGGATCCTCGCGACCCGACCGGCAGCCGCGGTCTGCTGACGCAGAACCCAGCAGCGATCTGGGTGGACTCGACCGGGCGCCGGTTCACGAACGAGCTGGCGTCCAGCAAGGTCACCGGCCAGGCGGTGCTGCGGCAGGCGCCAGGGGGCACGCACTGGATCGTGTTCGACGCCGCCGGCGCCAGGCAGCTCGTCGTGCGCGGTACTGCCTGGCTCTCCACCCAGGCGATACGGCGTGAGATCCTCGATAACCCCGCGCTGGTCAAACAGTCCGACACCATCCCGGCCCTGGCGAAGGCGGCCGGCCTGCCCGCCGACGCCCTGGCTGAAACCGTGCGGCGCTTCAATCGTTTCGTCGAACAGGGCATGGACACGGACTTCGGCCGCATCGGCCCGGGAGCTGCCGGCCCATCGCCGACCCCGATACGCCAGCCGCCTTTCTATGCGATGCAGCTCTTCCCGATGACGCGCAAGAGCATGGGCGGCCTGGTCATCGATCATGAAACACAGGTGCTCGGCGGCGCTGGCCAGCGCATCCGCGGGCTGTTTGCCGCCGGCGAGGTCACGGGCGTAGCGGGTATCAATGGCAGCCACGGCGGCTCCGGAACCTTCCTCGGGCCGTCGGTCCTGACAGGGCGAATGGCCGGACGCAACGCAGCTCGGCTCGCGCTCGGCGAAGAGCCGCTGGTGACGCCGGCACCAGCGACTGAGACCGCGACCGCGGTCCCTCCGGGCGACCAGGCGCGCAAGGGCCCGACGGATCTCGCCGCCCTGCTGGCGCGGCAACGCCGCGGTTACTGGCATTTCAACGTCTCGCATCGCCTGGTCACGGAACGTGGCACGGCCTGCGAGACCTGTCACAAGGGGCCATGGGCCCCGGGACCGGCTATCCGCCGCGCAGAGCGGCTCACCCAACTCGACAGCTGCACGCGCTGCCACTGAGCGTGGCGCGCGGCACTCGCCACGAACCGGCATCACCCGCGATCCTTCATGAATGGTGCGTGCTGGCGTTCCACAAACACTTTGACGGTCTGCGATATGGCGGACCGCCCGGAGGCGGGGGTCTCCGAACAAAGCGAGTGTTGATGAACGAGGGCGGGAGCGACGGCGGAGACCTCCCGCCGCAAGGGCGGTCATTGCTGGCAAGTTATTTGCGGGCCACGACACCAGGGCCTATTCACACTATGGAGATTCCCATAGTGTGAATAGGCCCTAATCGATACGGAGGCACACGGGGTGCATGACCTGGATTCCGGCAACGAGGTGGCTGGCAGCCTGTCGCAGTCCGCCGTGTACCCACGTCCGGCCTACGCCTGGTATGTGGTCGTCGTGCTCACCCTCGGCTATGTCGTGTCGTTTCTCGACCGGCAGATATTCGCGCTCCTCGTCGAGCCGATCCGTGCCGATCTCAGGCTCACCGACACCCAGGTGAGCCTGATCGGTGGCCTCGCCTTCGCGATCTTCTACACGCTGCTCGGCATTCCCATCGGCCGCATGGCCGATCGCGGCAGTCGGCGGGCGATCATTGCCTGGGGCATCACCATCTGGTGCTGCATGACCGCGGCCTGCGGACTCGCGCGCAACTATTGGCAGCTTTTCCTCGCCAGAGTGGGGGTCGGGATCGGCGAAGCCACGCTCAACCCCAGTGCCCTGTCGCTCATCAGCGACTATTTCCCGCGCGAGCGGCGCGGGCGCGCCATCAGCTTCTACAACATGGGTGTCTCGATCGGGGTCGGAATCGCCAACATTGTCGGCGCGTGGGCGATATCTTTCGCGGCCGCGAGTCCTGCGCTGGTATTGCCCGTGGTCGGAGAATTGCGGCCCTGGCAGATGGTGTTCCTGTTCGTCGGCTTGCCGGGGCTTGCCGTCGCCGCGCTGATGGCGACGGTGCGCGAACCCGCCCGGAAGGACAAGATCCGGATGGCCCGCGGGAGCGGCCAGGTTTCTGAGGACATCTCCATTCCCGAGACACTGCGGTTCATTGCCGACCGCTGGAAGACCTACGCGACGCACTTCCTCGGCATGTCCGTGGTGACGATCATCGGTTATGCCTATTTTTTCTGGATTCCGACCATGTTCGTGCGCACCTGGGCCTGGACGATTCCGCAGGCGGGCTATGCCTATGGGCTGGTGACGCTGGTTTTTGGCCCGCTCGGCGTGAATCTCGGCGGATGGATTGCCGACTGGCTCTATAACCGCGGTTACAAAGACGGACTGATGCGCACCTGCCTGTGGTCGGCGACGTTGGTCCTGGTCCCGGCCTCGGTGGTCGCCCCGCTGCTGCCCGTGCCGAACCTCGTCATCGCGCTGCTCGTTCCCGTCACCATCGGCGGCGCCATGGTCACGGCCACCGGTTCGGCCGCGCTGATGATGATTACGCCGAACCAGCTGCGCGGACAGATCACGGCGGTGTATTACTTCGTGATCAATGCGCTGGGGCTTACGCTCGGCCCCACTGCCGTGGCGCTGGTGACCGACTATGGCTTTGGCAGCCCAGGCGCTTTGCGGTATTCCCTGGCCATCGTCAGCGCAGCCGCGAGCGTGATGGCGCTCGGCCTGCTGGCGGCCAACCTGCGCCTGTACCGCGCGGGTGTCGTCGAGGCCGAGTCCTGGAGCGGCCGACCCGGTGAGATCGCTCAGGCTTCGCACGCACGGGCCGGCATCATCCGCGGTCCTTCATGAATAGTGCGTGCTGGCGTTCCACAAACACTTTGACGGTCTGCGATAGGCGGATCGCCCGGAGGCGGGAGTCTCCGAACAAAGCGAGTATCGGGGAGCGACTTCGGAGACCTCCCGCTGCAAGGGCGGTCATTGCTGTCAAGGCGCTACGGACAGCCCAGAGGCCGGAGTCTCCGAACAAAGCGAGTGTTGATGAACGAGGGCGGGAGCGACGGCGCAGACCTCCCGCCGCAAGGGCGGTCATTGCGGGCAAGTTATTTGGGGAGAGCCGCACCAGGCGCCTGCGGCCTCAGGCCGGTGCCAAGCGGTCGAGCAGCGCCTGCGCCGCCTCGCGCTGCTCCATCAACGAGCGGGCCGCGTCGAGCTGGCTCTCGGCACGGGCCTCGTTGTGTTCGCTGCGGCTGGCGAAGGCGTCGGGATTCCAGCCGAAATAACTCTCATTGAGGGCATCCGCACAGAACCTCGCAGCCAGCTCGACGTAGATCGTCAGCGTGCCGGTGAGGATGCTGCGCCACTCATCCCCGGTGATGAACCCGCGGGCCTGCGCCGCGTAGCCGTCGAGCGCAGCGGCGAAGAAATCCAGCGAAAAGCGGGCACCCCCAAGGTCCTCCCCGGCCGGATTGCACCATGACCGGAACGCGTCGCCGAGTTCGAGCGGCAACGCCATGCGGCCGAGGGTGTCCAGATCGACGAGGCAAAGGGCGCGGGTCGCATCCGGCGTGAACAGGATGTTGTTCAGTTTCGGGTCGCCATGAACCACGCGTGGCGCAAGCTGCGGCAAGGCCTTCAGTTCCCTCGCCGCGGCGAACACCCGGCGCGCCTGCGCCTCGACCACCGCATACCGCGGATGGTCCCGCCGGGTCTCCAGCGCCTTGCGCAGGTTGGCGAGGTGCAGCGCCGTGTCGTGCACGCCGGGACGGGTATTGCGGAATTCATGCCGAAGCCCGCTCACCGCGCGGTGGAAGCGCCCGAGTGCATCACCGGCCTCGCGGGCCTGATCGCGATTGCCCAGGCGCTCGAGCCCGACGCCTTCGATCCACGTGAGCGCACGCCAGGTTTCTTTCGCGTGCTCGACCCAGAGCGCCCCCGCGCGGGTCCTGAGCAGGCGCGGTGTCACGAGGCCCTGCGCCTCGAGATGTCGCGTTACCGCATCGATATCCTCGTTGACCTCGGGGGGAAAGATCGGATGCAGGCGCTGCAGCACAAAACGGCCATGCTCCCCTCCGTCGACCAGGAAGGTCTGATTGATCAGTCCGGCTCCCAGGGGCCGCAGCACGGCACCCGCAGCACCGTAGGCTTCCAGCACCGCGGTAAGATCAGGCGTCATAATGCCGCCACCCGCATGGCGTATGGTGTCGGTTCGAAACTTCCTTGACAGGCCGCCCGGCATGCCGCGACACTAGCTTTCGAGTTCGACGGAAAACTCGTCGCCTATCGAGGAACTTTCGGCCGCCGTTGCGGCAGGAGCGCTGCGCCGTCGCTCGCCGATGGCTGCTTCGGCCGCAGCCGCCCCGCTCCGGGCGGTCCCCCGGGAACAGACCGTCGACGTATTTGCGAGACAGGACACTAGTGGCCATGGAAACAAATGCTGAATTCACCGGCGTGCCGGGACTGGTTTTCACTGATGCAGCCGCGAGCAAGGTCTCGCAGCTCATCCACGACGAAGGCAATCCGAACCTGAAGCTGCGGGTATTCATCTCGGGCGGTGGCTGCTCGGGTTTCCAGTACGGTTTCACCTTCGACGAAAAACTCGAGGACGGCGATACCCGGGTGGAAAACCACGGCGTAACCCTGCTGATCGACCCCATGAGCATCCAGTACCTGTCGGGTGCCGAGATAGATTACAAGGAAGACCTGGAAGGCG
>JAKLLP010000165.1 GCA_023150055.1 Gammaproteobacteria bacterium
GGCATTACGGCGGCCTGTTACACGTTCCTGCTGCTGTATCGGGTGCCGCTGCCGCCGTTCAGCCCGCCGGGCGACGATGGCTCGACCTTCATCGTCCACGTGATCGGCATGTGGCTCGGGTTCGTGCTGAGTGCGGTGCTCATCGCCCAGTTCGTCGTCAGCATGGGGCAGACGCTGCGTGACCAGGAGCGCAGCCTCGCCGAGGCGCGCGAACGCGCGCTGCGCGACGAGCGGGTGGTCGCGCTCGCCACGCTTGCCGCCGGCGCCGCCCACGAACTGTCCACGCCACTCGGCACCATGGCGCTGGTCACTGCGGAGCTGGCCGAGGAGTACCCGTCCGAGCCGCCGCGGGCGCCGGTCGCGCCGACGAGGCCCGCCCCGTGCGCGTGGATGCCTTCATCCGGCATGCCGTCACCGAGGTCCGCCGGCTGCGCCCCGGGGCGGTCATAACGGTCGACATTCCCCGCAAGACCCGGCCGCCGGAAATCATCGTGGAACGCACGCTTACCCAGGCCTTGCTGAACGTCCTGCACAACGCGGTGGATGCCTCGCCACAGAACGTGCGCGTCGGCTGCACATGGACCCGGGAACATGCGCGGATCGATGTGACCGACCGCGGCCCGGGCATCAGCCTCAAGACAATCGATCCGGGCAGCAGGCCGGCGCGCTCCAGCAAGGACTCGGGGCTGGGTCTCGGACTGTTTCTGACTCACACGGCACTGAGTCATTTCGGCGGCGAGATCAGCTTCGCCGACGCGCCGGGCGGTGGCGCCTGCGTCACGATCCGGCTTCCCCTGGCCACATCGCAGACAGGAATCGCATCATGAACTCCCCAGATCCGGACTCACGCCCCACCATTCTCGTCGTCGACGACGATGAGATCTTCTGCGGCGTTCTCGCCCGCTCGCTCGAGCGGCGCGGATTCAACGTCTCCGCCGCAAGGTCGGTTCCCGAAGCGCAGCAGCTGGTGCAGAAAAACCGGCCTGAATTCGCTGTGGTCGACCTGCGGATCGGCACCGACTCGGGGCTGCAGCTGATTCGCGTGCTCGCCGGGCTCACCCCGCCCACCAAGTCGGTGGTGCTGACCGGCTACGGCAGCATCGCCACCGCCGTGGAGGCCATCAAGCTCGGCGCCATCCAGTACCTGACCAAGCCGGTCGAGGTCGATGAGATCCTGACCGCGCTGCAAGGCGCGCTGCCCGCGGTCGGCGAGACACCCCCGGAGCACCCGAAGCCGCTGTCCGTGCGCCGCGCGGAGTGGGAGCACATACAGCGCGTGCTGACGGAGCATGGGGGCAACATATCCGCCGCGGCGCGTGCGCTCGGCATTCACCGGCGCACACTGCAGAGAAAACTCCACAAGCGCCCGGTCCGCAGCTGACGATCTCGAGACGTTGCGCGGCCAGCGCGGGCTCAGATGAAGAAATCGTGCGAGTGCACATGGCCGTCACCATGATCATGGCCATGGTGATCGCCATGATCGTGACCGCTCTCTCGCGCCCCGGTTTCCTGCGGGTTTGGTCCGGCTTCGGCGTAGGCGAGCCGCAGGGCGCTGAGCGCCGGCAGGTGACGCATCGCTGCCTCACGCACCCGGGCGGCGATCGCGGCACCGTCGCGCACCGCCATGGAGGGATCCACGATCAGGTCCGCTTCGGCGTGCAACCGGTGACCGACCCAGCGGGCGCGCACGTTATCGAGCCCTGCCACGCCCTCGATATGCTCGGCGGCATGGCGGAGTTCGGCGAGTACCTCGGGCTCGACGCCGTCCAGCATCCGTGAGAACACCGCCTTCGTCGATTGCCAGACGATGCCGAAGATCATCACGGTGATGATGAGTCCCACGAGCGGGTCAGCCAGCGGAAAGCCGAGCCAGACGCCGATTGCCCCGAGTACGACCGCGAGGCTGGTGAGCCCGTCCACCCGGGCGTGGTAACCGTCGGCGATGAGGGCCGCGCTCTGGATCTCGCGCCCCACGCGGATACGAAATACGGCCACCGCCTCGTTGCCCAGGAAGCCGATCACGCCCGCAGCCGCCACGGCAGCGAGAAAGCCGATCTCCTGCGGATTGATCAGGCGGTCGATCGCCTGGTATCCGGCCACGATGGCGCTGAACAGGATCAGCGCCACGACGATCACGCCGGCGAGGTCCTCCACCCGGCCATACCCGTAGGTGAACTTCTCCGTCGGCCTGCGCCGGGCAAACCAGAAGGCGACGTAGAGCGGTATCGCGGTCGCTGCATCGCCGACGTTGTGAATGGTGTCGGCCAGCAACGCGACGCTGCCCGACAGCCACACGACGAACATCTGCACCACGGCGGTAATCGCCAGCCCGATGAACGACCACTTGATGGCCCAGATACCGCGTTCGGTGGTCGCAATGGAGGGATCGATGACGCCGTGCGTGTGCCCGTGGCCTTCGTCCCCGCCGTGACCGTGTCCGTGATCGTGGCCGTGCCCGTGCGCCACGTGACCATGGCCGGCCGCACCGAACCCCAACCAATCAAGAGCCGCTTTGAGCATATCGACGTCCTCGACGCCCGCTTGTCCTTCAGAGATAGCGGGTGATCTTCTTGAATTTCTCTATGGTTGCGCGCTGCTCGCGCGTGGTCGGCCCGACCGCCGCCTCGAGGCAATGCTCCACGTGATCGTGAATGAGCACGGTCTTCGCGTTCTCGACCGCCTTGATCACGGCCTGCATCTGCTGCGCGATATCTAGGCAATCTCGTTCCTTCTCGAACATCCCGATGATGGTCTGCAGGTGTCCGGCGGCACGCTTGAGCCGATTGACGACGTCGGTATGACTCTGGTGAACGTGGGGTTGATCATCCCGTCGCACGCGGACCGCGGCAGCTGTCATGGCATTTCTCCGTAAGACAGCCCGCAGGCTATCCCCTCCCCCGGGATAGGTCAAGCGGGGCCGTGGCACCGCTCCTGCGGGGGGCCCTTGGCCCGGACATGAACATGGAAGCGGCCCGCCGCAGGCGGGCGGCGAGTCAGCGCAGCCCGTCGCTGCGCTTGCGTAACCGCGGCTTGCGCTGCGGCATATCCGGCAGGCCGGTGTGCTGGGTGCGGAACGAGCCGCCTTCACGCGGCTTGCGCCGGCCCTCGTGACGCTGGCCCTTCCCTGCCGGCTGATACGCCGGAATGAGCTGGTGGGGCGCGTTGCCGATGAGGTCCGGGCGGCCCATGCGGCGCAGCGCATCGCGCAGCATCGGCCAGTTCTCCGGGTCGTGATAACGCAGGAAGGCCTTGTGCAGGCGCCGGACCTTCAGCCCCTTCGGAATACGCACGTCTTCGCTGGACCGGGTTATCCGGCGCAACGGGTTCTTTCCGGAGTGGTACATGGCGGTCGCACTCGCCATCGGTGTCGGCAGGAAAGCCTGCACCTGGTCGGCTCGATATCCCTGCTGTTTCAGCCACAGCGCGAGGTCCAGCATGTCCTCGTCAGTGGTGCCGGGATGGGCTGCTATGAAATACGGAATGAGGTACTGCTCCCTGCCGGCCTCCTTCGAATACCGGTCGAACAGCTCGCGGAAGCGATAGTAGGTGCCGACACCGGGCTTCATCATCTTCGACAAGGGCCCCTCGGATATCGCCTCGGGCGCAATCTTCAGGTAGCCGCCGGTGTGGTGTTCCGCAAGCTCCTTCACGTAGGCCGGAGACTCGACCGCGAGGTCGTAACGCACCCCGGAGGCGATCAGCACTTTGCGGATGCCGGGCAGTTCCCGCGCCTTGCGGTACAGCCGGATCAGGTGCGAGTGGTCCGTGCTCATGTTGGGGCAGATCGAGGGGTAGACGCAGGACGGACGGCGACACGCCGCCTCGATCTTGCGGCTCTTGCACGCCAGCCGGTACATGTTGGCCGTCGGCCCGCCGAGATCAGAAATGATGCCGGTAAAGCCCGGCACCGTGTCGCGCACCCGCTCGATCTCGCGCAGCACTGACTTCTCGGACCGACTCTGGATGATGCGGCCCTCGTGTTCCGTGATCGAGCAGAACGTGCAGCCGCCGAAACAGCCGCGCTGTATGGCGATGGAAAAGCGGATCATCTCGTAGGCCGGAATCTTCGCGCCTGCGTACGCCGGGTGCGGCTGCCGCTGGTACGGCAGTTCGTAGATGGCATCCATCTCGGCCGTCGTGAGGGGGATCGGCGGCGGGTTGAGCCAGACATCGACATCGCCATGGCGCTGCACCAGCGCCCGCGCGTTGCCCGCGTTCGACTCGAGATGCAGCAGTCGTGAGGCATGGGCGTAGAGGGCCGGATCGGCGAGCACCTCCTGGTAACCGGGCAACCGCACGACGCTGCGCGCGCGTTCGGCGTTATCGACCTCGCGTGCGGCCCGCACCACCCGGTGCGAGGCGGGCCCGGCAACCGCGTGGGCGCCAGGGCCTCCGGGCTCGCCCGAGCCAGCGCAGCCGATCGCCTCGTCGATGCCGCTGGCATCGATTTCCACCCAGCCGGAAGGGAAGCGCCGGCAGACATAAGCGGTACCGCGAATATCGGTGAGGCTGGCGACCGGTTCGCCCGCCTCGAGGCGGTGGGCGATTTCGGCGATCTGGCGCTCGCCATTACCGAAAACGAGCAGATCGGCCTTCGCGTCGAGCAGGATCGAGCGGCGCACCTTTTCCGACCAGTAATCGAAGTGGGCAATACGCCGCAGGGAGGCCTCGATCCCGCCGATGACGATCGGTACACCCGGAAAAGCCTCCCGCGCGCGTTGTGCATACACGATGACCGAGCGATCCGGCCGGTGTCCGCCGACGCCACCCGGCGTGTAGGCGTCGTCGCTGCGGATGCGCCGCTCCGCTGTGTAGCGGTTCACCATCGAGTCCATGTTGCCGGCGGTAATGCCGAAGAACAGCCGCGGCTGGCCGAGCGCGCGCAAGGCCCCGGCGTCCTGCCAGTCCGGCTGGGAGATGATCCCGACCCGAAACCCCTGCGCCTCGAGAAAACGCCCGATGATCGCCATGCCGAAACTGGGGTGGTCCACGTAGGCATCACCCGTGACGAGCACGATGTCGCAGCTCTCCCACCCGAGCGCGTCCATCTCCGCCCGGTTCATCGGCAGGTAGGGGGCGGCCGACGCCGGCGACCCGCCCGGCTTCGGGTAAGAAAAGATGTTGCGAGCGGCCTGCATGTACTCATGGTACCGGAGGACTGCTCCGGCCCCTACCCGCCTCCGTTACCATAAGCGCATGAGAATCCTCCTTGTCGAAGACGACACGATGATCGGCGATGCCGTGCGCGCGGGCCTGCGCAAGCAGGGCATCGCCGTCGACTGGATCGAGGACGGGGTCGCTGCCAAGGCCGCGCTCACCACGGAAAACTTCGACCTGGTGCTGCTGGACCTGGGCCTGCCGAAGCTCGACGGGCTGCAGGTC
>JAKLLP010000166.1:0-508 GCA_023150055.1 Gammaproteobacteria bacterium
CACGACGCTGATGGGTGACCAGGTGGAGCCGCGACGCGACTTCATCGAACGCAACGCGCTGACCGTAGCGAACCTGGATATCTGACCGGGGACGGTTCCCGATAGGGGACGGTTCCCTGTTCCAGGGATGCCGATTTGGTCCTGCGGTGCCAGACAAAGGGAACCGTCCCCTATCGGGAACCGTCCCCTGATTCCCCCCGCAGCTCGGCGACCTTGGCTTCGATCCAGCGCTGGATGTCTTCGTTGAGCTCGCGCGGGTCGCGGCCGGACGGATCGACTGGCTTGCCGATACAGAACCTCACCGTGCCCGGCCGCTTACGCAGACCTCGCCGTGGCCAGAAATCCCCTGCGTTGTGCGCCACGGGCACCAGCAAGCGCCCGGTCTCCCTGGCGAGCAGCGTACCGCTGATGCCGTAACGGCGCGTCTGTCCGGGCGGCATGCGGGTCCCCTCCGGAAATATCACCACCCAGCGGCCGATATCGAGCTGTCGCCTGCCTTGCTCGACGA
>JAKLLP010000166.1:518-5346 GCA_023150055.1 Gammaproteobacteria bacterium
CGCCCCGACCCGCGGTTGATGGCGATAGGGTGCAAGGCAGCCAGTGCCCAGCCGAAGAAGGGCAGCCACATGAGCTCACGCTTCAACACCCAGCACTGGTCCGGGAACAGGAGCATCTGCGCGATCGTTTCGAAGGCGGAGGAATGCTTCATCAGCACGACGGCGTTATCCGGCGGGAGGTTCTCCTTGCCCTCGATGACGAAGGCGAGTCCGCAGATACGTTTCACCAGCCCCGTGGTGAGCCGGGCCCATGAGACCGCCACCCGATAACTGGCGCGGTAGCCGAGTGGACGCACCAGAAGCAGCACCAGGCTGTAAGGCACGACCGTCACGAACATCAGGCTCGTGAACACAATGGACCGCAACATCAGCATTGGGCGACCAGGGCTTGTGCCGCCGTGGCGAGATCCGGGTAGACCTCGAGGGGTTCCTGCCCGACAAGACGGGCCTCGGTCGCGGCGCCATTGCCGGTGCGCACGAGTATCGCCCGCGCGCCAACGGCTCGTGCGGCGTGCAGGTCGCGCTCGGAGTCGCCGATGACCGGTTGTCCAGCGAGAGAGCAGCCGAAGGCTGCCTCGATCTGCCGCATCAGGCCCGCCTTCGGCTTGCGGCACTCGCAGCCCTCGCCCGGGGCATGCGGGCAGACGAAAATGCCGGCGAGATGCCCGCCCGCCGCGTGCACCGCGTCGATCATCCTGCGATGGATGGCGTCGAGGGTCTCGGCGCTGAACAGTCCGCGTCCGACACCGGACTGGTTGGTGGCTACGACCACCGTCTTGCCCGCCTGGCTCAATCGGGCGATGGCCTCCAGTGCGCCAGGGAGCGGGTGCCACTGCTCAGGTGAGCAAATAAAATCCGCGGACTCCTGGTTGATGACCCCGTCGCGGTCGAGAACCACTAGCTCTGCCATGCTGGCGCTACCGCTCCGCCGCAAGTCCTTCAGGGTGCAGGCAGGCAGGACAGGTCTGCAACATCGAGAAACAGCTCTCGCAGCCGCTGCAGCTGTGCGAGGCGATTGCGCCGCCGGGTGGCGTCCTCCGTCATTACCATTACCGTAGTGAAGAACGCGTCGACCGGATCGCGAAGTCGGGCGAGCTGGCGCAACGCATCCGAGTATCGGCGACCGGCGAGCGCCGAGCGATGCAGCGGCAGCAGGCCGTCCACCATTTCATGCAGCCGGCGCTCCTCGCCTGCCTCGAACAACTCGGGGTCGATCTTGTCCGGCACGGCGTCGTAAATGCCCTTGAGGATATTGGCGATACGCTTGTTGGCGACCGCGAGGCCCTGGGCCTCGGCCATCGACATGAAAGAGCGCACGGCGAGGATGCGCGCATGAAAGTCCAGAGGCGATGCCGGGGCCCGGCTGCGCACGGCCTCGAACATCTCGGCCGTTACCTCGCCGGCGGCAAGACCCGGCGCCTGGCCGTCGAGATACCACGCCCGCAGCCGCTCGATGATGAACTCGTAGAGCTCGTCGACGAGGGCTGCGGGATCGGGGATATTCGGGGGTTGCAGCGACACGGCGGTCCCGAGCGTCTCGGGCAGCGCCATATCGATGCCGCCCTCGATGAGAGTGCGTACCACGCCGAGCGCGGCGCGGCGCAGGCCGAAAGGATCTCGGGTTCCGCTCGGGCGCTTGCCGAGCGCGAACACGCCGGCGAGAGTGTCGAGCCGGTCTGCCACAGCGAGACACCGCCCCGCATCGCTGCCGGCAAGCCGGTCACCGGCGTGACGCGGCAGATATTGTTCCTCGATCGCGGTGGCGACGCTGTCGCCCTCGCCACCGAGGAGCGCGTAGTGGTAGCCCATGCGACCCTGCAGCTCGGGGAACTCCCTGACGAGGTCGGTCAGCAGATCGGTCTTGGCGAGCAGCGCGGCGCGCCGGACGGTCGCCGGATCGGCGCCGAGCGCAGGTGCCAGGCTTGCGGCGATTGCGGCTACCCGGGCGGACTTCTCGCGCAGGCTGCCGAGCCCGCGCTGGAAGACGATGTCGGCCAGGGCCGGCTCGCGGCCGGCGAGCGGTTGACCGAGGTCTTTGTCCCAGAAGAACGCCGCATCGGCGAGCCGCGGCTTCACGACCCGCTCGTTGCCACGTTGCACCTGCTCCGGGTCGCGGCTGCGGAGGTTGCTGATGGCGACGAAATGCGCCAGCAACTTCCCGTCGCCGCCGCGCACCGGGAAATAACGCTGGTGTCCCTGCAAGGTGGCGGTGAGGACTTCCTCGGGCAGGCGCAGATACGCAGCATCGAAGCGGCCGCAGACCGTGACGGGCCACTCGACGAGCGCCGTGACTTCGTCGAGCACCGCCTCGGTCACCACGGCCTCGCCGCCGAGTTCACGGCCGGCGGCAACCACCAGCGCGCGCACGCGTTGGCGTCGCTCGGCGAAGGCGGGCAGGACACTCCCGGCGTCCTTGAGCGTCTTCTCGTAGTCCGCTGCGGCCTGCAAGGTGAGTTCCCCCGGGCACATGAAGCGATGACCGCGGGTGCGGTTTCCCGCCGGGAGCCCGAGTGCCGTGCCCGGCACGACTTCATGGCCGAGCATCATCACCAGCCAGTGAGCGGGCCGGACGAATTCCAGGTCACGGTTGCCCCAGCGCATCCGTCGCGGCACCGGCAACGCGGCCAGGGCGTCGGTGACGATGGCGGGCAGCAGTGCGGTGGCCGGTTTGCCGGGGATCTCGCCCCTGAACATCAGCCACGCACCAGTGCCCGTCTCGAGCTTGTCGAGCGCGCCGACCTCCACGCCACAGCTCTCGGCGAAAGCGAGGGCGGCGCGGGTCGGCGCGCCGCTGGCATCGAAAGCCACCTTGAGCGGCGGGCCGCGTTTCTCGAGCCGTTGCGCCGGCTGCTCGATGCGCACACCCGGAACCAGTACCGCGAGGCGTCGCGGGGTGGCGAATGACTGCCCCGCTTCGCCGCCGAGGCCGGCCGCCTTCAGGCCTTCGCGCACGCCATCGGCGAAGGCCTGTTCGAGACTGCATAACGCCTTTGGCGGCAGCTCCTCGGTCCCGATCTCAACCAGAAAATCAGCCGTTGCCGGCATGGAGTACCCCTGCGTCAAGGTTCGTTCAGGCCGCCGGGCGCGCGGCATTGCCCATGGGGAAGCCGAGCGCCTCGCGGCTGTCGTAATAAGCCTGGGCGACCAGGCGGGCGAGCTCGCGCACGCGCAGGATGTAGCGTTGGCGCTCGGTGACGGAAATGGCCTGGCGGGCGTCGAGGAGGTTGAAGCTGTGCGAAGCCTCGAGCACCTGCTCGTAGGCGGGCAACGTGAGGCGCTCCCCGATCAGCTCCTTGCAGATGCGTTCCGCGTCCTCGAAGCGCCGGAACAGGACGGCGGTGTCCGCACACTCGAAGTTGTATCGGGACATTTCCACCTCGTTCTGGTGGAAAACGTCACCATAGCGGACGGTGCCCGAGGGCCCGTGCGCCCAGACGAGGTCGAACACGCTTTCCACGCTCTGCAGGTACATCGCGATACGTTCGAGCCCGTAGGTGATCTCGCCGGTGACGGGCCGGCAGTCGAGGCCACCGACCTGCTGGAAGTACGTGAACTGGGTGACTTCCATGCCGTTCAGCCAGACCTCCCAGCCGAGCCCCCATGCGCCGAGTGTCGGCGACTCCCAGTTGTCCTCGACAAAGCGAATGTCATGCACCAGGGGATCGATGCCGAGCGCGCCGAGCGAGTCGAGGTACATGTCCTGTATCGCGTCGGGCGAGGGCTTGAGCGCGACCTGAAACTGGTAGTAATGCTGCAGCCGGTTCGGGTTCTCGCCGTAGCGGCCATCGGTCGGCCGTCGGCTGGGCTGCACGTAAGCGGCGTTCCAGGGCTCCGGGCCGATGGCGCGCAGGAAGGTCGCAGCGTGAAACGTGCCGGCACCCATCGGCATGTCATAGGGCTGCAAAACCACGCAGCCTTGCCGTGCCCAGTAATGTTGCAGCGCCAAAATGAGATCCTGGAACGTCGCCGGAATGCCGCGATCCGTCACGCTGAAAACCCCCGGAAAATCAGGCGCGGAAGTATAGCCTTGTTTAACTGGGCACTCTTGTGGCGTTCCGCAAGAAGGCTGATGGTCTGTGCCGGCCGGTCATTGCTGGCTGTATGCAGAACCCGGCACCAGCGGGCGGATACGCGACTCTACCGAATGCCCAATGCACCTTCATGGTGCGCAATGAAGGCTCTTCGCCCTATAATGGTGCGCCACCATGGGCCCAATGACTATTTTTTATCTTGTTTCTCAGATGGTTACCAGTCGAACGGCTCTGGCATGAATTGTGCACTTTAAGTGCGCCTGCATCCCGATGAGGGCCGCAGGGGGTGACACCGCCGCAGTGGACGCATCGGGCGCCACAGGTCGGCGGCGGGACGAGGCAGCAGCCGAGCTGATCGCTCGCGGCGGACCTCGGCGCGCAGAGCGCCGGGGGTCCTGGATCCGCGGCGTCGGCGTCCGTCGCCTGACCAACCGTTTCGGGACAGTTTCGATCATTGGAGGAAAGCCATGAAGCCCGCTGAAGTTCTCGGCCTGATCAAGGAAAAAGAAGCGAAGTTCGTCGACCTGCGGTTTACCGACACCCGGGGCAAAGAACAGCACGTCACGATCCCGGCGAGCACCGTCGATGAGTCGTTCTTCGAGGACGGCAAGATGTTCGACGGTTCCTCGATCGCTGGCTGGAAGGGTATCAACGAGTCCGACATGGTGCTGATGCCGGATCCCTCCACTGCGAAGCTCGATGTGTTCACCGAGGACGCGACCGTCAACGTCACCTGCGACGTCCTCGAGCCCTCGACGATGCAGGCGTATTCGCGCTGCCCGCGCTCGCTCGCCAAA
>JAKLLP010000167.1 GCA_023150055.1 Gammaproteobacteria bacterium
TGGGGCGGCTGATGAGCGTGCGGCTGAGGATGTTGATCTGCTGGTCGACGTTGGGCTGCACAGCCAGCCCGGACATCAGCGGTTTAAGAATGGACTGGGTGTCCACGTACACACGCGCCGAAGCCTCGTATCGGTCGGGCTGCAGGTAGACAGCCGCCGCAGCAATCGGACCAACGATCCACGCAGCGGCCAGGCCCCACCAGCGATAGAGCCACATGCCGCGGAGGATCACCGACAGCTGTCTCAATATATCTTCCATTGGGAGAATCCGAATGCAGCCCCCCCCGGCCCTCAGACCGGGGAGGAAATAAAATGAACGCTCAGAACCAGCTCTGAGGAATGATGAGCACGTCGCCCGGCTTCAGCTCGACGTTGGCCGAGACGTCGCCACGCTTGACGAGGTCCTTGAGGCGCACCGAGTACTGCTTGTTGCCCTCGGAGGTCCGCATCAGGGTTGCCCGGTTGCCGTCGGCGAAGTCGGTGATGCCACCCACCGCGATCATCACGTCGAGCACCGACATCTTCTGGCGGTAGGGCAGCGTCTGCGGCCTGGCCGCCTCGCCGATCACGCGGATCTGCTGGGAGTAAGGCCCGACGAAGCCCCCGACGATCACGGTCACGACCGGGTCGCGGATGTACTTGCCAAGCGCCTGCTCGATCTCGCGGGCGAGGGTCGTGGAATCACGACCGGCCGCCGGAAGATCCTCGACCAGCGGCGCGGTGATCTTGCCGTCCGGCCGCACGGCGACCGACATCGACAGCTCCGGGTTGCGCCAGACCACGATGTTCACGCTATCGCCAGGACCGATCAGATAGTTGTAGTCGGCATTATCAGCGGTTGCCGGAGCCGGCGGATAGGTCGTGGCACAGCCGGCCAGACCTGCCAGGGCACAGGCCAGCAAGCCTGTCGTCAGAAAACGTTTCATAAGCTACTTCCCCTGATTGCGGCCGTATTTCAGCCTTTGAACGATAACATGCGGATATTACGGCAGACGGTACACGAGCCCGGAGAAAAACGTCACGCAACCCTGGAAAGGGTACATGACTTCGCCATGCAAAGACGTAAAAAATCTGCACCGGGCAAGGCCCGGCGCAGATGATAGCCGATTGGCGAGCCCTTCTAGAAGGACCAGCGCGCCTCGGTATAGACCCTGTCCCGATCCGAATATCGACCGAACGCACCGGTGGCGTCGCCGCCGAACACGTCTGCGCCGAACACGAGCCGCCAGTTCTTGCTCGCGGACCAGATCACCCGGGGCCGAAGCATGAAATCGGTGCGTTTCAGCATCGACACGTAGAGCACCTCGCCCTCCCAGGCCGTCGCAAGCTTGGTGTTCAGCAGGATGCTCGCCCCGTCCTCGACCCGATCGAGCCCGATTGCGGGGTTGTAGTCGAAGGTGCGGCGGCCGAAATACTGCAGGTTCACACGGCCGTCACGGAAGGCGGGGATGTCGACACCGAAGGCGTAGTCCATGGTGTTCTGCGCCACCAGCCCATCCGGATTCAGGACCGGGTTGAAGGTGTTGTACTTGCGCCCACGGGCATGCACCATCTCGCCCTTCAGCACGAACTCCCCGAAGTCCTTGGCCATCGTTCCGCCGATCTGGGTGATGCGGTCGTGACGCGGCTCGAACTCGTTGCCGATCTGGTAGAAGGTCTGGGCGACGTCGAGGCTGCGGTAGTAGAAGCCGGACACATCCCAGCCGCCGACCAGCCGGGACAGGCGGGCACCCCAGTTGCCGTTGCCGAGGGTGTTGTCGGGCTTGACCTCGCCTCGCATCCGCGTGCCCTGGGGCAAGGGCAGCGGGTAGAACTCGGCGCCGGGCTTGCCGATCCGGTCGTAGCTGGGCACCGGGATCCAGACCAGTTCGGCATGCGTGTCGCCGAAATAGTACTCGGCCCGCGCAGCCCACTGGGGAATCCGCAGCTGCTCGAACTCCGGCAGGTAGAAGGTTCGCAGATCGCGGGCAGAGACAACGTCGGCAAAGAAGAGGCCGACCATCTCGCCCCACACGATGTGCTGGCGGCCGAGCCGGATGTCCACGTCGCCGGCGGAGAAGTCGAGGTAGGTCTCGCGCAGGTCGAACTGGTACTGCTGGTCACGACGCACCGCGTCCGGGTAGAAACCCGAGTCGATGGCGAACACCGCATCGGCGTCGGCACGGCCGGAGATCTTCCACTTCACCCCCTGGCTGCCGCCCTGGGCGGTGAGCTCGGCCCGGGCCCGGGCCATGGACCAGTGCTCGGGACGCGCGTAGGTGCGCGCCACGTCGAATTGCAGGATCCCGGTGGTCCTGGCGCCCTCTTCTGCCGGCTCGTCGAGCGCAAGCTCGTCGTCGGCCGCCTGGGCCGACGCAATGCACAGCACCATCGAACACGCCGCTGCGCTGCGGCGAAAAATATGGGTCATCAGTCTTACTCCAGCGTTTTCTTGGTGTTTCGCGGAGGCCGTCAGGCCTCGGGGTTGATTTCCGGCCCCTCTTCGCCCTTGCTCTGGTCGTGGACGAACTTCCATGTGCCATCGGGGAGCTTGAGCCCGAGCTTCATGATCCGCCCGTCTTCCATCCGGACCTGGGTGTCGGCGCGCTCCATCACGCGCCGGTCATGGGTGGAAAAGACGAAGGTCGTGCCACGCTCGACGTTGATCTTCTGCATCAGGTCGAGAATCCCCGCGCCGGTCTTGCGGTCGAGGTTGGCGGTGGGCTCGTCGGCGAGCACGACCCGGGAGTTGGTGACGAGGGCCCGTGCAATCGCGACCCGCTGGCGCTGCCCCCCGGAGAGCTGATTCGGCCGGTGGCTGGCATACTTGCTGAGCCCGACGATGCCGAGGTAGGTGCGGACCCGCTCCCGCCGCTCGTCGCGGCTGATCTCGGGCATCTGCAGCAGCGGGTACTCGACGTTCTCCTCGGCCGACAGCACAGGGAGCAGGTTGAAGGTCTGGAACACGAAGCCGATTGTCCGGGCGCGGATCTCGGCGAGTTCGTCGGGCGCCTGCCCGGAGACATCCCGGCCGTCGATGATCACCTGGCCCTTGCTAGGCGTATCAATGCACCCCATGATGTTCAGGAGGGTGGACTTGCCGCTTCCGGACGACCCCGCGATCGCCATGAAACGGCCCTCCTCGACCTTCAGATTGACGTGCTTGAGTGCGAGGACATTTTGATCACCGAGACGGTAGAGCTTGCTAACGTCCCTGATCTCTATGATCATTTTTTTTGATTCGCCGACAGCGCCATCGTTGGTAATTGGCATCGCCTCACCGATCTATGTTATTTGCGTCCAAAGGATAACACCATGAGCCTAAAAATTTCCCTTTCGCGCCGCCGAGCCGGCTGCTTCGTTACCCTGTTTGCCGCAATGACACTGTTGACGGGGGGCGCCAGCCTCGCCGCGGACGACCCCGAGCTGGCGCACAGCATCGTGGCCAAGGCCGACGAGATCCGCTTCCCGGCCGACGGCTTCCAGGTGATCATCGACATCGTCTCCACCAGCCCCGGCGAAGACCCCGACGAGCGCAAGTACAAGGTGCTTTCCAAGGGCAACCAGAACACCATCGTCCAGACCCTCGAACCCGCCGCAGACCGGGGCCAGGCGCTGCTGATGCGGGGCCGCGACCTGTGGGTCTTCATGCCCAACATCTCGCAGCCCGTGCGCCTTTCGCTCGCCCAGCGCCTGACCGGCCAGGTCGCCAACGGCGACCTCGCACGGGCCAGCTTCTCGGGGGACTATGAACCGAAGATCCTGCGCACCGACACCGTCGACGGCGAGAAGATGCACGTACTGGAGCTCACCGCCGTGGACCGGGGCGTCACCTACGGCAAGGTGCTGTACTGGGTGCGCCAGTCGAACAACTGGCCGCACAAGGCAGAGTTCTACTCACTTTCGGATCGCCTGCTGAAGGTGTGCCGCTACGAGAAGTTCCAGAGCCTGGGCGGCCGCATCCGCCCGACGCAGCTGGTCATGGAAGACGCGCTGCGCAAGGGCGACGTGTCGACCCTCCGCTACTCGCAGATGAGCGCCAAGGATCTCCCCGACCGGGTGTTCACCAAGCAGTACATGGACAAGCTCAACCGCGTCGACTGAGCAACCGCCGATCAGGCCGAAGGCACACCCGGGTCGGGCGGCGCAGCAAGTGCCCGGCTCAGGGTGTCGGCGGCCAGCGCAAGCAGCCTGTCGGGGTCAGGCCCGGGCGGCGAAAGCGCGAGCCGCCGGAACACCCCGCAAATCCGCACGTCCAGCCCCTCGAAATCCAGCCCGAGCACGCTCACGCCGCTGGGCGCGAGCCTACCCAGCGCATCCACCAGCCCGGCTTCGGTGCGGGCATCGAGCTGCAGTGGCGGCGGACACGCAGCCACCCAGCCCATCCGCCCGAACCCACCGATGAAGCGCGCCTTGTCGGGCTCCATACGGAAGAAACGGAAGTCCCCGAGCGCGAGGTCGCCGGCAGCCTCGGGCTGGTAGCGCAGATAACGGGCCTGCACCTCTTCGCAAAGCGTCACGGGCAGCACCCTGCCGAGCAGCGTGACCCGCGCCTGGTCGAGACGCCCGCCCTCCCCTTCGAACACCAGCAGGCTGGCGCGCGGGTCGGCCAGCAGGTTGCGGGTATGTTCCGCCAGCCCGCTGATCAGGAACAGCGGCCGGCAGGCCCCGTCGAGCGCATAGGGCAGGCTGCTCGTGAACGGGTAGCCCGCGACGCTGGCAGATTGGGTACCCAGGGCCCCGGCCGACCCCAGGCGAAGCAGCCGGCGGACCTCGGAATAGTCGACCTTCACCCGGAGCCCCTTGTCACGCCCCTCAGCCGGCGCGCTGCCGGCGTGCCTCGAACAGGCACAGGCCGCTGGCCACCGAGACGTTCAGGCTCTCGACGGTGCCATACATCGGGATGCGGACGAGTTCGTCGCAGGTCTCGCGGGTAAGCCTGCGCAGCCCGTCACCCTCGGCGCCCAGAACCCAGGCGATCGAGCCTTTCTGGTCTACGGTGTAGATGGATTTCTCGGCCTCGCCCGCCGCACCCAGCACCCACACGCCGGCCTCCTGCATCTCGCGCAGCGCCCGCGCGAGGTTGGTGACGGTGATGTAGGGCACGGTATCGGCCGCCCCGCTCGCCACCTTCACCGCGGTGGCGTTGAGGCCCACGGCCTTGTCCTTGGGGGCGATGACGGCGTGGGCGCCGGCCGCGTCGGCCACCCGCAGGCAGGCGCCGAGGTTGTGGGGATCCTGGATGCCGTCGAGCACCAGGAAGAGCGCCGGCTCGTCGAGGCCGTCGAGCACGTCGCCCAGCTTGAGCTCCTTGCGGCGCCCGTCGATGCGGGCCACGACGCCCTGGTGGCGGCGCGTGC
>JAKLLP010000168.1 GCA_023150055.1 Gammaproteobacteria bacterium
AACGCCTTCAGCACGGAGAAGCTGACGGCCAGCAGCGGCACGATGGACAGGATCGTCACATAGACGAGGCCCATTGCACGCAGCGTCAGCGGTCCCGTGGCGACGTCGCGCAGCACGGCGTACAGGATTCTCGCCAGAGCGACACCTGTTCTGGCCAGCATCGGAGCCTCGGCCAGCCTCGGGTGCCACAGTAGTGACTCGATCCGGTGCGTGAGGGCGACGGACATCGGAGTGGGGTCAGTGCTCCATGGTCAGAAGGTCATGCGCCTGGCGGTACTTCTCCGCCGTGCGACGGATGACTTCGGCCGGCAGCTTCGGACCTGGCGCCTTCTTGTTCCAGTCCAGGGTCTCGAGGTAATCGCGCACGTACTGCTTGTCGAAGCTCGGGGGACTGATGCCGGGACGATACTCGGTCGCTGGCCAGAAGCGCGATGAGTCGGGCGTCAGCACTTCGTCGATGAGGTAGAGCTTGCCCGTCTGGTCGAGACCGAACTCGAACTTCGTGTCCGCAATGATGATCCCGCGGCCCCGCGCGTACTCGGCCCCGCGCGCGTAAATCTCGATGGCGAGTGAGCGAACCTTGTGGGCGAGTTCCGTGCCGACCAGCTTTTCCATGGCGGCGAAACTGATGTTCTCGTCGTGTTGCCCGATTTCCGCCTTGGTTGCCGGGGTGAATATCGGTTCCGGCAGCCGGGCCGCCAGCTCGAGACCCGCGGGCAGCGGGATGCCGCACACCGCGCCATTGACCTGGTAGTCCTTCCAGCCGGAGCCGATGAGGTAGCCCCGCACGACCGCTTCGACGGGCAAAGGCTTCAGGCGCCGCACGACGACCGAGCGCTCTGCCACCATCATGCGCTCGGAGGCATCATGGAGGACGTCTTCCGGGCGGCGGCTGGTCAGGTGATTGGGTACGATCGAGCCCATGCGGTTGAACCAGAAGTTGGAGAGCTGCGTGAGAACGGCCCCCTTGCCCGGTATGGGATCCGGCAGTATGACGTCAAACGCCGATAGCCGGTCGGTGGCCACTATCAGCAGGTGCTCTTTGTCGATCTCGTAGATATCGCGCACCTTGCCTTGACTGATCCGGCGCAGCCCTGACAGGCTGGACTCGTACAGGGCGCTTTGTGAATTCGCATCACTCATGGGCATTTTCCTGGCGACATGAAGAAGACCACCGGCATTGTAAGCTGGACCCGATGCGGCGGCGTCTCGCCGCCGCATCGGTGAAATGACGGGCCCGGCACGACCACGCCATGACATGGATCGGAAAACTTGCGGGCGCGCTGCTCGGCTATCTGCTGACCCGCAGCCTGCTCGGGGCCGTCGTCGGCGTGGTGCTCGGCCACCAGTTCGACCGCGGTATGGCCACCGGGAAGAAAGGGCGCAGGCGGAGCCGCCCCGGGACCGTGCCGCCGCCGGACCGCCAGCTGCTTTTCTTCGAATCGACATTCCTGGTCATGGGGCACCTCGCCAAAGCCGATGGGCGCGTTTCCGAGGCCGAAATCAATGCCGCCAGGGAGGTCATGCGGCGGATGCGACTTGGCGAGCGGGAGACGCGTCTCGCCATCGATCTCTTCGCAAGAGGCAAGAGGCCAGACTTCCCGGTCGACGAGCAGGTCCGCAGATTGCGGCGCCACTGCGGTGACCACCCCGAGCTGCTGCAGATGTTTCTCGAGATCCAGATCGATCTTGCCCTGGAGAAAGGCAGCATTACGGATAAAGAACGCGAGCTGCTGGGCCGGATCGCCGACACGCTTGGGTTCAGCCGCTTCAGTGTCGCCCAGCTGGAGGCGATGCTCCGGGCGCGGCGCGGTTTTGGCGGTAGTGCGCGCCAATCGGCTGAGGGTAATGAGCTCGACAAGGCCTATCGCATACTCGGTATCGAGCGATCCGCGACTGATCAGGAGATCAAAATCGCATACCGCCGCCTCATGAATGAGCACCATCCGGACAAGCAGATAGCCCGCGGGCTGCCTGACTCCATGCTCGAGATCGCCAAAGAGCGCACCAGCGAGATCCGTGCCGCATACGAGAAGATTCGCGACCACCGTGGCTTTCGATAGGCCGTGCTAACATGCGCCGCGTTGCGTGAGTGGGAACCGGAAGTGGCACGGAAGAACCCGGCGCTGATTGCGCCTTCCATCCTTTCAGCAGACTTTGCCCGACTCGGCGAGGAAGTCGATGCGGTGCTCGCCGCCGGCGCCGACATGATCCATTTCGACGTGATGGACAACCACTATGTGCCCAACCTCACCGTCGGGCCACTGGTCTGTGAGGCGCTGCGCAAGCATGGCGTCGAGGCGCCGATCGATGTACACCTTATGGCTCGTCCGGTAGACCGGCTGGTTGAAGACTTTGCCGGTGCCGGCGCCAGCTGGATCAGTTTTCACCCCGAGGCGAGCGATCATGTCGACCGCACCATCGACCTGATCCGCCGGCTTGGCTGCCGGCCGGGACTGGTTTTCAATCCGGCCACGCCGGTCGTCTTCCTGGATTACACGCTGGAGAAGCTGGATTTCGTGCTGCTGATGTCGGTCAACCCGGGTTTCGGTGGCCAGTCATTCATCCATGCAGTGCTGCCGAAAATCCGCCAGGTGCGCAAGCGGATCGACGCCCTTGGGCGCGATATCCGACTCGAGGTCGACGGTGGCATCAGGACCGAGAACATCCGTCAGGTCGCCGAGGCGGGGGCCGATACTTTCGTCGCGGGTTCGGCAATTTTCGGCAGTGACGATTACGCCGGCACCATTCTCGGGATGAGAAAGGAACTGGCGGCCGCCGCGGCCTGAGACGGCGTGGGCGGCCACCGATCCCGAGCGAAAGACGTCCTACTGGCCGTTGACCGCCACCGGCGGCGGTACTGCCCGTATCTTCGGCTGCGGCCGCGCGTTGTAGACCACGATCGTCTTGCCGCTTGCGGAGACCAGACCCTCGTCCTCCAGGACCTTGAGCACCCTGCCAGCCATCTCGCGTGAGCAACCGACCAGGCGTGAAAGCTCCTGGCGGCTGACTTTTATCTGCATCCCCTGCGGATGGGTCATGGCATCGGGTTCGTTGCAGAGGTCACGGATCGCATGAGCCACGCGGCCGGTGACATCGACGAACGCGAGATCGCTTAATTTACGGTTGGTGCGGGTAAGTCTGGTGGCCATCTGCGTGGCCAGTTCGAACACCAGCCCTGGACTCTCGCTCGCGATCTGCCGGAAGCGCGGGTAGGTCATTTCGGCAATCTCCGACGAAGTCCGTGTCCGAACCCAGGCGCTGCGGCTCGGCTGCTCGTTGAAAAGGCCCATTTCTCCGAAGAACTGACCCTTGTTCAGGTAAGCGAGGACCATCTCGTTGCCATCTTCATCCTCGATCATGACTTCGACCGAGCCGCTCATGATGTAGTACAGCGTATCGGGCATGTCTCCGGCGTGGATCATGACCGTCTTTCCCGGCACCGTGCGCACGCGGCAGTATGTCAGGAACCGGTTGATCGCCGGAATATCACTTAGCGTCTTGCCGTTGGTAGCCATTGGCTCACCCTCCCCATCAAAAAAAACAACACAACAACAACCCCGAAAAATACATGCCCATCGAGATCTGCGGCATGACGATATGTTCAATGGCCATGGAGTGTAAGGGCAAGAGCGGCGAAGTATGTCAAGTCGTTTTTCAGAACTGTGAGGCAGGTCACGTGGTTGCGCATCGCGACGGCCGGTCGGATGGCAGGGCTGGCGCCGGAAGGGGGTAAGGCAGGCCACGCTTTACCCGGTTCACCACCCGGGCAGCCTTGCCGGGTCGGCCGGGTGCCTGCGATGACCACCTGTCCCGCGGCGGCGTCACCGTCGGGAGTCGCACCCGCGCGGAACTCGGCCGGTCCCCGGGCAGAGCCCATCGGCCGGCTGGCGTCCCCGCCAATGGGCGAAAGAAATTGGGCCGACCAGCAGGCCTCGATCCCCATTGGCAGCCTTCTGAGACTGTGGGCAGGATGGCCGGGCTCGCCCGCGCGTCAGCTCGATATGCGGCAGAACCCCGGGCCGAACCGCCGCCGGGCGGAGTCCATTGAAATCAACCCGACCGGTCGGTAAAATCCCCGCCTTTCTGCCTGCGGCCATCGCGGGCGTAATCAGAAAAAACCCATGAGAACGATTTCCGCAAAACCCCAGGAGGTCCAGCGCGGCTGGTACCTCGTGAACGCCGAAGGGCGAACCCTCGGTCGACTGGCGACGGAACTTGCCAGCAGGCTCCGTGGCAAGCACAAGGCGATCTATACGCCGCATGTCGATACCGGCGATTACCTCGTTGTCGTGAATGCAGCGAAGATTCGCGTGACGGGTAACAAGCTGAAAGACAAGACGTATCACCGTTTCACGGGATACGTGGGTAACCTCAAGACCGAAAGCCTCGAATCGCTGATGGCGCGATCTCCGGAGCGCGTGCTGCGCACCGCGGTCAAGGGCATGCTGCCCAAGAACAGGCTCGGTAGCGCCATGCTTCGCAAGCTCAAGATCTATCCTGGCGCCGAGCATGATCATGCTGCCCAGCAGCCCGAGCCACTCGAGATCTGATCAAAGGACGCAGGACAGCAGCAAGATGACAACCCAGGCTTACTACGGCACCGGACGGCGCAAGAGTTCTACGGCGCGGGTTTACCTCCGCCCGGGGAAGGGCTCCATCATGGTCAACGACCGGCCACTGGATGAGTTTTTCGGCCGCAAGACCGCGCGGATGATCGTCCGCCAGCCGCTGGAGCTGACCCAGCTCACCACGCGTTTCGATGTGAGCGTCTCGGTCAGCGGTGGGGGAACGACCGGGCAGGCCGGTGCGATTCGTCATGGGTTGACCCGTGCATTGATGGTCTACGATGACACCCTGCGCAATTCCCTGCGTCGCGCTGGCTTCGTGACGCGTGATGCCCGTGAGGTCGAGCGCAAGAAGGTGGGGCTGCGCAAGGCCCGCCGGGCCACGCAGTACTCGAAGCGCTGACCTGGGTCGGCAGGAACCCGCCGCCCCCCGGTCCACCGTGTATTTGGGGGATCGTCTAGTGGTAGGACAGCGGACTCTGACTCCGCTAACCTAGGTTCGAATCCTAGTCCCCCAGCCAGATGGAAAGAAAAAAGGCCCACGTAAGTGGGCTTTTTTTTGGTTCCTCGCCCTTTAGCGGGGCGGCCAGCCGGCGTGATATCGGCACCGTGCTACCAGGGCTGGCGGCGGTGACGTCGCGGCGGGACGCTCGCTGCGCACATCCCTGTGCTCCGCTCGCTCGGGGTTCCGCTGCGCTCCGCATCCTGCTCCGCTGGCTCCACATGCCCGCCTTGACGTCACCGGCA
>JAKLLP010000169.1 GCA_023150055.1 Gammaproteobacteria bacterium
AGGTCTCCGCCGTCGCTCCCCGATACTCGCTTTGGGCGGAGACCCCCGCCTCCGGGCGGTCCGCCCATCACAGACCGCCAACGTATTTGCGGAACACCACACCAGGCGCTGCAGGCCGCGGGCCGGCGACGCGGCGGCGCAGGCCAGCGGGGGTGGCGCGGCAGCCGGAGCCTTTTCCGCAGGGCTCCGGCCCCGTAAACTGGGCGGCTGCGGTGCCGACCCCTGGCGCCGCCCCTCGCAAACCAAGGCCGCCATGAGACAACGCGATTCACGACCCGGCATACCCCGGGCTGCCGCCCCTCGGAAACAGGGTCTTTACGATCCGGCATTCGAGCACGACGCCTGTGGCGTCGGTTTCGTCGTCGACATCA
Source organism: Gammaproteobacteria bacterium (assembly GCA_023150055.1). Classification (GTDB taxonomy): domain Bacteria; phylum Pseudomonadota; class Gammaproteobacteria; order Steroidobacterales; genus QUBU01. The sequence continues at coordinate 372 of JAKLLP010000169.1, forward strand.
AGGGTCGCAAGTCGCACCGCATCCTCGAACAGGCCATCGAGGTCCTGCGCAACCTCGACCACCGGGGTGCCTGCGGCTGCGAGGTGAACACCGGTGACGGCGCCGGCGTGCTGCTGCAGATGCCGCACCGCTTCCTCGAGCAGGCCTGCGAAAAGGCCCATATAACCCTGCCCGGCCCGGGCCAGTACGGCTGCGGGCTGGTGTTCTTTCCGCGCGGCGACGTTTCCAAGCGGCGCAAGCTCGAGCAGCGCTTCGAGCAGATCGTGCAGTCCGAGGGCCAGGTTTTCCTCGGCTGGCGCACGGTCCCGACCCACAACAAGATGCTGGGCGCGACGGCGCGGGCGAGCGAGCCGTTCATGCGCCAGGCGTTCATCGGGCGTGACCCGCAACTCGCGGACGACATGGCGTTCGAGCGCAAGCTCTACATCATCCGCAAGCGCGCCTACAGCGAGATCCGCACCTCGACTATCGACGGCGCCGAGCACTGGTATCTCTGCAGCCTCTCCTACAAGACCATCGTCTACAAGGGCATGCTGCTGACCCGGCAGCTCGCCGAATACTTCCCGGACCTGACGGACCCGGCGATGGAGACCGCGCTCGCCCTGGTGCATTCGCGGTTCTCGACCAATACCTTTCCGAGCTGGGACCGGGCGCACCCTTACCGCTATCTCGCGCACAACGGCGAGATCAACACGCTGCGCGGCAATGTCAACTGGATGACGGCGCGGGAAGCCCGCTTCGAATCGGAGCTGTTCGGCGACGACATGGAGAAGATCCCGCCGATCGTCAACCCGAACGGCAGCGACTCGGCCATGTTCGACAACGTGCTGGAACTGCTGGTACTCGCCGGCCGTTCCCTGCCGCATGCGGCCATGATGATGATTCCCGAGCCCTGGTCCAACCACGGGGACATGGACGACGCCAAGCGCGCCTTCTACGAGTATCACTCCAGTCTCATGGAGCCCTGGGACGGCCCTGCCTCGATCGCCTTCACGGACGGCGTGCAGATCGGGGCAGTGCTCGACCGGAACGGCCTGCGCCCATCGCGCTACTACGTCACGAAAGACGGTCTCGTCATCATGGCCTCCGAGGCGGGTGTGCTCGAAGTGCCACCGCAGGACGTGCTGACCAAGGGTCGGCTGCAGCCGGGGCGCATGTTCCTCGTCGATACCCGTGAGGGCCGCATCATCGACGACGAGGAGATAAAGGCCACGGTCGCGCGCGAGCAACCCTATCGGCAGTGGCTCGACCAGCACCTCGTGCACCTCGACGACATCGCCGTCGCCCCGGAAGTCCCGGCGCCGGACCATGACACGCTGCTGCAGCGGCAGATGTCCTTCGGCTACACCTACGAGGACCTGCGCATCCTCCTCCTGCCCATGGCGCGCGATGGTGTCGAAGCCGTCGGCTCGATGGGCAACGACACGCCGCTGGCGGCGCTATCGGACAGGCCACGGCTGCTGTTCGACTATTTCAAGCAACTTTTTGCGCAGGTCACCAACCCGCCGATCGACTGCATCCGCGAGGAGATCATCACCGCCTCCGAGGTCTGGCTGGGCTCGGAGGGCAACCTGTTGCAGCCACAGCCCGCGGACTGTCGCCGCGTGGAACTCGACGGGCCGATCCTCACCAACGAGCAGTTCGCCAAGGTGCGCCGACTCGACCTGCCGGGCATCCGTGCCGGCGTGCTGCCGAGCCTGTTCCGCGTCGCACGCGGCGAGAAAGGCCTGGTCGCCGCGCTCGAGGAGATACGCGAGCGCGCCCGCCGCATGATCGAGGATGAAGGCCTGAACGTGCTCATCCTGAGCGACCGGGGCGTGAACCGGGATTACGCCGCGATCCCAGCCCTGCTCGCCGTGTCCGGCCTGCACCACTTCCTGATCCGCGAGGGGCTGCGCACGCGGGTGAGCCTCGTGCTCGAGACCGGCGAGGCCCGCGAAGTCCATCACTTCGCGCTGCTCATCGGTTACGGCTGCAGCGCCATCAATCCCTACCTTGCCTTCGAGACCATCGACGGCATGATCCGCGAGGGGCTGCTGACCGGGATCGACCACAAGAGCGCCTGCAGGAACTTCGTCAAGGCCGCCACCAAGGGCGTGGTCAAGGTCATGTCGAAGATGGGCATCTCTGCCGTGCAGAGCTACCACGGCGCCCAGGTGTTCGAGGCGGTCGGCCTGCGCCAGGACGTCATTGACGAATACTTCACCTGGACGCCGTCACGGATCGGCGGCATCGGCATCGATGTCGTCGCCAGGGAAGCGCTCATGCGGCACAGGAGCGCCTTCCCGCAGCGCGCCGTCGATGGGCATACGCTGCCGCCCGGCGGCCAGTACCAGTGGCGCGTCGGCGGCGAGCATCACCTGTTCAACCCGGAATCGATCCACCGTTTGCAGAAAGCGGTGCGCACCGGCAGTTACCAGACCTACAAGTCCTACGCCGAACTGATCAACGACCAGGCGCGCCAGAAGAGCACGCTGCGGGGACTGCTCGGCTTCACCTCCGGCAAGAGCGTGCCCCTCGACGAGGTGGAATCGGTCGAGAGCATCATGCGCCGCTTCAAGACCGGTGCGATGTCCTACGGGTCGATCAGCAAGGAAGCGCACGAGACGCTCGCCATAGCGATGAACCGCATCGGCGGCAAGTCGAACACCGGCGAGGGCGGCGAGGATCCCGAGCGCTTTTCGCCCCTGCCGAACGGCGACTCGCGCAATTCCGCGATCTAGCAGGTGGCTTCGGGACGCTTCGGCGTCACCAGCGAGTACCTGATCAACGCCGCGGAAATCCAGATCAAGATGGCGCAGGGCGCGAAACCCGGCGAGGGTGGCCAGCTGCCCGGTACCAAGGTCTATCCCTGGGTCGCCAAGACGCGCTATACGACGGCCGGTGTCGGGCTGATCTCGCCGCCGCCGCACCATGACATCTACTCCATCGAGGACCTGGCGGAGCTGATCCACGACCTGAAGAACGCCAACCGCGAAGCGCGCATCAGCGTGAAGCTGGTGGCCGAGGTCGGAGTGGGCACCATCGCCGCAGGCGTCGCCAAGGCGCACGCGGACGTCGTCCTCATCAGCGGCTACGACGGCGGCACCGGCGCTTCGCCGCAGACCTCCATCACCCACGCCGGGCTGCCCTGGGAACTCGGCCTCGCCGAGACCCACCAGACGCTGGTGCTGAACAACTTGCGCAGCCGCATCCGCGTGGAAACCGACGGCCAGCTCAAGACCGGGCGCGACGTCGTCATCGCGGCACTCCTCGGCGCGGAGGAGTTCGGCTTCGCGACGGCGCCGCTCGTGACCGTCGGCTGCATCATGATGCGGGTATGCCACCTCAACACCTGCCCGACCGGGGTGGCCACGCAGGATCCGCGACTGCGTGAGAAGTTCACCGGCAAGCCCGAGCATGTCGTCAACTTCATGCGTTTCGTCGCCGAGGAGGCTCGCGAACTGATGGCCGAGCTCGGCTTCCGCAGCATCGACGAGATGGTCGGCCGCGTCGACCGCCTCGAGCCGCGCAAGGCCCTCGACCACTGGAAGGCCCGCGGCTTCGATTTCAGCAACATCCTCTACCAGCCGGACGTGGAGCCGGAGGTGGGCCGCTACTGCCAGATCCCGCAGGACCACGGGCTGGAGGAGTCGCTCGACGTGACCCGTCTCCTCGATATCTGCCGCCCGGCCATCGAGCGCGGCGCGACCGTGCGCGCCGAACTGCCCATCCGCAACGTCCATCGCGTGGTCGGCACCATCACCGGCAGCGAGGTGACGAAAAAATGGGGCGGCAAGGGGCTGCCCCACGACACCATCAGCATCAGGTTCACGGGCTCGGCCGGGCAGAGCTTCGCCGCCTTCATGCCGAAGGGCATGACCTTCACCCTCGAAGGCGACGCCAACGACTACTTCGGGAAGGGCCTGTGCGGGGGCAAGATCATCGTCCATCCGCCCGCAGGATCGACCTTCGCCGCGGAGGAAAACATCATCGTCGGCAACGTGGCCCTGTACGGCGCCACCAGCGGCGAGGCCTACATCCGCGGCATGGCCGGCGAGCGGTTCGCCGTGCGCAACAGCGGCGTGGACGCGGTCGTCGAGGCCGTGGGCGACCACGGCTGCGAATACATGACCGGTGGCCGCGTCGTCATCCTCGGTCCCACGGGGCGCAACTTCGGCGCCGGCATGTCGGGCGGTACCGCCTACGTGCTCGACGAAGCCGGGACGTTCCCCGGCAACGTCAACCGGCAGATGGTCGGAACCGAGAGCCTGGAGGATGCGGGGGAAATCGCCGCCGTCCGTGAACTGATCGAGCGCCATGCGGCGCTGACCGGCAGCGAGCGGGCCCGCGCCGTGCTCGACAACTGGGCAGGACTGCTGCCACGTTTCGTCAAGGTCATTCCGCGCGATTACCAGCGGATGCTTTCCTGCATCCGCCGCGCCCACGAGCAGGGCCTGACCGGCGACGAGGCGATCATGGTGGCTTTCGAGGAAAACGCCCGCGATCTCGCGCGCGTCGGCGGTAACTGAGCATGGGAAAACCTACCGGATTCATCGAGTACCTGCGCGAACTGCCCGTCGACCGCAGCCCGCGCGAGCGCATCAGTGACTGGGCCGAGTTCCACCACCACATGGAGGAGAAGCGCCTGCGCCAGCAGGGCGCCCGCTGCATGGACTGCGGGGTGCCCTTCTGCCAGACCGGCAAGCAACTGAATGGCGGCGCCTCCGGCTGCCCGGTCAACAACCTGATCCCGGAGTGGAACGACCTCGTCTATCGCGGGCTCTGGCGCGAAGCGCTCGAACGGCTGCACCTGACCAACAACTTCCCGGAATTCACCGGCCGGGCCTGTCCTGCCCCGTGCGAAGGCGCCTGCGTGCTCGGCATCAACGCCCCGCCGGTGACGATCAAGAACCTCGAGAACACCATCATCGACCGCGGCTGGGAAGAAGGCTGGGT
>JAKLLP010000016.1:0-5216 GCA_023150055.1 Gammaproteobacteria bacterium
GGCGCGCCAAAGAACTCGAATCTGGCGCTGTCCAGAGCATTCCATGGGAGGTAGTGCGGGAGCGTCTCGGGCGCGCCGCAAGTGGCTGAGTTTCCGGTCCGCCTCCACCCGAGTGCCGAGGAGGAAGCGAACAATGCGTGGGCGTGGTACGCCAAGCGCAGCGCCGGCGCTGCCGCGGCCTTTCTTGTTGAGCTTGACGCTGCCGTGTTCGCGATCTCGGAGGCTCCATCGCGGTGGCCGCGGATCCATGGTCGATATCGACGGTTCCCGATGCACAAGTTTCCGCTCAGTAACGTCTATGCGGTGCGGCGCAACTTCATCGAAGTCATGGCAGTAGCCCATTACCGCCGCAAGCCAGGTTACTGGCGGGTTCGGCAGCACGCACCCTGACAAATCGCTTCACCGGTCGCCGAGCGCCTCTGTCACACGGCTTGCATTCGCAACCGACGCGCCAACCGCGATGCGCCGCTGAGCTCAGCCGTTGCGACACAAAAAAGAGTAACCAGGCCTGTCTCAGCGGAAACCCTGCTGCCGTCAATCCCCGATGATCTCGTTCAGCCCCTCGACCACCTGGGCGATCTCTTCCGCCGACGCCCGGCCAAGGCGCGCGCCGAGGCGCTGCACCGAAAGAGTCCGGACCTGGCTGATCTTGACCCACGAACGCTGCGGCAGGCCGCGGGCGTGCAGCTCCAGGGTGAGGGGATAGCCGGCACGCTGCGGCTGGCTGGTCAGCGCAACCGCGATGGCCGTGCCGGAGCGCTCGTTGAAGACGTCGTGGCTGAGGACGAGGACCGGCCGGCGGCCGGACTGCTCATGGCCGCGGACCGGGCTCATGTCCGCCCAACGGATGTCGCCTCTCAGTATTCGGGCCAATGATCGAGTTCCTGACCGAAGCCCTCATCCGCGAGCGCCTGCTCGTACGCCGGCTCGAGCCTGGCGCACTCGCGCGCCAACCGACTGCGCTCCAGCCGCGCGATTTTTTCCGCGAGCGCAGCCTGGACCGCACGGCTGCGATTGGGGAAAACCTTCTGGGTCACGAGCTCGTCCACCCGCCTGAGGGTGTCCTCGTCGATCGTCACCGCGACTTTCACGCTGGCCATGGCAAAACCCTGGGTATGATTATTCATCATACCCCGATCTCAGAGGCCGTCGAAACGCCTGCTGCGCCGCGTGGAGTCGTCATGATCGGTAGAATTCTCGCCGAAGAGCATCACCCTGCTCAGCCCCTGTTTCCGGCCCATCCACAGGGATACCGATGAAAATCGCCACCTGGAACGTCAACTCCATCCGCCAGCGCCTCACGCACGTGCGCGACTGGCTCGTCGAACAGCAGCCCGACGTGCTGGCCCTGCAGGAGATCAAGGTCGTGACCGAGGCGTTCCCTACCGCGGAGTTCGCCGAGGTCGGCTATCAATGCGCCGTGGACGGGCAGAAGGCCTACAACGGCGTGGCGCTCCTGTCGCGCGCCGCGCCACGCGACGTCGCCGGCGGCATCCCCGGCTTCGAAGACGAGCAGAAGCGGGTGCTCGCGGCGAGCTACGACGAGGTGCGCGTGGTCGATCTCTACGTGCCGAACGGCCAGAGCGTGGGTTCGGAGAAGTACGAGTACAAGCTGCGCTGGCTTGCGGCCCTGCGGAAACATCTCGGCGAGGAACTGACGCGTCACCAGCACATCGTGGTGGTTGGTGACTTCAACATCGCGCCGGAGGACCGCGACGTGCACGATCCCGAGGAGTGGCGCGGCAAGGTGCTCTGCAGCGAGGCGGAACGCGCGGCGCTTGCCGCCCTCCTCGCGCTCGGCTACGAGGATGTCTTCCGCCGCTTCGAGCATCCCGAGAAGACCTTCAGCTGGTGGGACTACCGGGCGGCGGCCTTCCGGCGCAACCGCGGGCTGCGCATCGATCTCGTCCTCGCCTCGCCCGCCCTCGCCGCGCGCTGCACGGGCTGCGAGGTCGACGCCGCGCCGCGGCGGAGGGAGCAGCCATCGGATCACGCCCCGGTGTGGGCCATTTTCCAATAACCGGCCGACAGCCGGTTGCCCGCCCCAGAAACCCCGCGCTTTGAGGCCATTGTCCCGTTGTACGGCTGCAGATGCGGTGCAAGAATTCGCCTCATGTCCGAGCTGACCCTGATCGAGCGCACCGCCAGCCGGCCGTTTCGCATCCGGCCGAACGAATTCGACGTCACCGGCAAGGTGCGCGTGAGCTCACCCTCGGACGTGCGTGACGCGGTACAGGACCTCTTCCAGCAGGCGTTCCCGGGCAGCGCCTACGACGCGCTGTGGGTAGCGTTTCATGATTTCGAGCGGCTGTTTCGCGGCAACTACGAGGATTACTTCGGCTGCGACACGCTCTACCACGACATCCAGCACACGCTCGACATGACGCTCGCGATGGCGAGGTTGCTGGCCGGCTACGAGAAAGCCGCCGAGACCGCCGACCGGCTGGGGCCCGAGCGGGCGGTCACCGGGCTGATCGCCGCGCTGTTTCACGATGCGGGTTACATCCGGCGCCGCACCGAGACCACCGTGCTCAACGGTGCCGAGTTCACCGGCCACCACGTCTCGCGCAGCGCGGAGTTCCTGCGCAGTTACCTGCCGCGCATTGGCCTCGGTGCGCAGGCCGCCATCGCGGCCCAGGTGGTGCATTTCACCGGCTACGAGATCAGCCTCGACGATATCGAGCTCGATGATCCCCGGGACAGCCTCATGGGGCACCTGCTCGGCACCGCCGACCTGCTCGCCCAGATGGCCGACCGCTGTTACCTCGAGAAGTGCCGTGACCGGCTCTACGCCGAGTTCGTGCTGGCCGGCGTGGCCACGCGGCAGATGGAATCGCCGAGCGGCATCCAGTACGTCTCCGGCATCGACCTGCTGCGCCAGACCCCGGGCTTCTACCGGCTCTCCGTGCTCGACCGGCTGGAGAAGAAATTCAATCGCGCCTACCGCTACATGGAAGTGGTCTGTGACGGGCGTAATCCCTACTTCGAGGCCGTGGAGCAGAACCTCACCCACCTCGAGCGGGTGATCGAGCGGGAGGACTGGTCGATGCTGCGGCGCCAGCCACCGTGCTTCACGGTGCTGGCCGAGCCGATGCGCCACGTGAGCGGACTGGTGAGCCGCTACCTTGCCCGCTTCCGGATGCCAGCCCGGCCGACGCCAGAGCCGTTGCCCGCCGGTTGACGGCGCACCCCCGACCGCCCGGCACCGCAAGCCCACCATGGCCCGCAGGAAATCGAAGGCGCCGCCGCGCATCGGCTTCGTGAGCCTCGGCTGCCCGAAGGCGCTGGTGGATTCGGAGCGGATCCTCACGCAGCTGCGCTCCGAGGGTTACGACATTTCGCCGACTTACGAGGGTGCGGACCTCGTCGTCGTGAACACCTGCGGGTTCATCGACTCGGCAGTCGAGGAGTCCCTGGACGCCATCGGCGAGGCACTCGACCACAACGGCAAGGTGATCGTCACCGGCTGCCTCGGTGCCCGGCGCGAGGCCATCATCGAGCGTCACCCGCAGGTGCTGGGGGTCACCGGGCCGCATGCTTACGCCGAGGTGATGGCGGCCGTGCACGCCCATGCGCCGAAGCCGCACGACCCGTTCACCGATCTCGTCCCGCCGCAGGGCATCCGGCTCACGCCACGCCATTACGCCTATCTCAAGGTCAGCGAGGGCTGCAATCATCATTGCAGCTTCTGCATCATCCCGACTCTGCGCGGCAAGCTCGTCAGCCGCCCCATCGGCTCGGTGCTGGAGGAGGCCGCGCGGCTGGTCGGGGCCGGCGTCCGGGAGCTGCTGGTCATCTCCCAGGACACCAGCGCCTACGGCGCCGACCTCGGCTATCGGCCGGAGTTCTGGGAGGGCCGGCCGTTGAAGACGCGCTTTCTCGATCTTGCCCGCGCGCTCGGCACGCTCGGCGCCTGGGTGCGCCTGCACTACGTTTATCCGTACCCGCACGTCGACGAGGTGCTGCCGCTCATGGCCGAGGGCCTCGTGCTGCCTTACCTGGATGTGCCGTTCCAGCACGGCAGCCCGCGCATCCTCAAGCTCATGCGCCGGCCCGCGCATGCCGAGAACACGTTGAAGCGCATTGAACGCTGGCGCGAGATCTGCCCCGACCTCACCATCCGCAGCACCTTCATCGTCGGTTTCCCGGGGGAAACCGAGGCGGAATTCGCCGAACTCCTCGCCTGGCTCGAAGCCGCGCGCCTCGATCGCGTCGGCTGCTTCACCTACTCGCCGGTCGCCGGCGCCGCCGCCAACGACCTGCCGGACCACGTCCCGGCCGAAGTGGCCGAGGAACGCCAACGGCGATTCATGGCGCTTGCAGCGCGCATCAGCGCGGAGAAACTTGCGGCGCGAGTCGGTCAGCGGATGCGCGTGCTGGTGGACTCGGTGAGTCCGGCAGGTGCCATCGCCCGCGGGCCCGGCGATGCGCCGGAGATCGACGGTGTGGTGAAGATCGCCTCCGCCGGGGTCGCACGGCCAGGCGATTTCCTCGACGTGACCATTACTGGTTCCGACGCCTACGATCTCACCGCCGTCCCGGCCTGAAATCGGCCGGGCAAGCGGCTATCCACACTCACCTCAACGCGGGAACCACGTGCTTGCCGATGATGTCGAGCGCCTGCATCGGCTCATCGTGGAGACGCAGGGAGATGGTCGTCTGGCCGAGCGCCCCGAACCTGCGAAACCGCTCGATCTCGCGGTCGAGATCTTCCAGTCCGCCCGTGGAGGTAAAGCCCTCGCAGAGCGCATTGGTGATGCGATCCGGGACTCCCTTGATGTTGCCGGAGCGGTCGAACCAGGCGTTGACGAAGTCCTGCCAGTGGTCGCGGACGAGCTGTACGTCATCCGGCGCAAGGAAGAGCTTGATGAGTTCCGGGTCGAGCTTGCGCGCACGCCAGGCGAGTTCACGGCGCGATTCGCGATAGCCCTCGGCGCGGTCCTTCTTCAGGTGCCAGGCCCAGAAGCTGTTGATTCTGAAGCCTTCTCTTGAACGTTCTCGCTTCGCGAGGCCCTCCTCGATCGCTGCGATCGCCGGCGGGAGGATCTCGAGCGGTGTGCAGCCGATGTACACGCCATCGGCCACGCGGGCGCCCGCGCGCATCATCATGTGGCGGTAGGCGCCGAGGTAGACGAACGGTGGTGGCGCCTTCAACCATTCGTAGGCGCAGGGGTAGGTGACCTGGAAGTCCTCGCCCTGGTAGCCCTTTTCCTTCA
>JAKLLP010000016.1:5226-14835 GCA_023150055.1 Gammaproteobacteria bacterium
CCCGCACGATCTTCGGCGCCTTGGCGAGCGCCATCGCATCGAGATTACCCTCGCCAGCACCGATGGAGACCTCGGCACGGCCGCCGGAGAGTTCGTTCAGCGACAGCACGGCATTGGCGATCTTCAGCGGGTGCATCTCGAAGGGCGAGAGCGCGAGCGCACCCAACCGGATCTTCTTCGTCGCCAGCGCAACCGGCGTGAGGCTGACGAACGCGTCCCAGTGAGCGAAGTAGTTCGACATCCACAGGCAGCGGATGCCGTAGCGCTCGGCCGCCTGTGCAAGCTCGAGGAGCTGCTGCGGCGTCATGTCCGGTTCGAGAATGATGTCGATTTCCACGTCGAAGAGCCTCTGGTTCTGGTTTTGTCTGTTGGCCGTAGCGGCACCGACTATTTCTTCAGCCGCTCCCAGCGCTGCTTGGCGTGGTAGCCCTGCTTCCACAGCCAGGTCTCGGTGTAGAGGATCTTCTCCGGCACGATACGACAGACCTGCCGCTCGAAGGGCTTGCTCGTGTCCATGCCGAGGTCGCTCATCCATTCGTGCCAGCGGAACACCTTCATGCCGTGTTCCCAGCCGGGGGCGTGCGGCTCGATGATGCTCGCCCGGCCGAAGATCTGCGCGCCGCGCGCGCTGTGCCAGCCGTGGTAGGCGCCGTGCACGGCGACGCTGACCCGCGGGTCGCGCTGCATGGCTTTCAGCTTCGGTGTGCCGGGATCGGGCAGCATGTAGAGGTCGAGTCCATCGGCGTAATACTCGATGGGGCTCGCCATCGGCTGCCCACGGCCGTCGACGGTCGCCAGCACGCACATATTGGTCGAACCGAGCAGTTGTGCGATGCGGTCCTCGAGTTCGGCCCGCGGCAGGGGTCTTTCGGGCCAGGGTGGTTCCACCCACTTGTAGGCGTAGCTCACGGCGGTACTCCTTGGATCCAGACCGCGCAGCTTAGTGGGTCGGCGCCGCGGGCGTCCATATGCGGATGGCCAGCCGCCGCTCAGTCCGGCGGCCTGAACGAAACGATCTTTCCCTGCCGCGGTGTCACGTCCTTCGGCTCGGCGGCCCGCAGGAAGCCCGGCGCGACATTCCATTGCCGGCCATCGCTGGTGACGACGGTCACGGTCTTCTTGTTGTACCGGGTCAGCGTGCCTGTGACCGTGGGCCGATCACCCGGATCGAAGGACACGCGCTGCCCGATGCTGAACTTCATCATGGTGCAGTGCGCCCGCATCTGCGCCAGGAAGCGCAGCCGCTCGACCACCCGGCGATTGAGGTCGACGAGCTCCTCCTCGGTCAGCCCGTCGATGTCGATCTTCATTGCTCCCTCCAATGGCCGATCCGGGCGCCTACGGGACCGGGTGGCGCGGGATCCGTGCGAGCTTATCGGCCATGTCGCGCTCGGCATGCCAGAGATCGTGGCTCATCTGCATGCCCAGCCACAGCTGCGGACCGTTGCCGCAGTAACGCCCCAGACGTACCGCCATTTCCGGCGTCACCGGACGGCTGCCGCTCAGGATACCGTGGAGCAACTGCCGGCTGACGCCGGGTTCGCGCGCGGCCCGGGTCACGGAGATCCCAAGTGCCGGCAGGACGTCTTCTCGCAGCACTTCCCCGGGGTGAACGGGTGATCTGGTTCGTTTGTTCATCAGGCCATTCTTTTCCCGGCTACTCCACCGTGACCGACTTGGCGAGATTGCGCGGCTGGTCGACGTCGGTGCCGCGGATGATCGCGACATGGTAGGCGAGGAGCTGCAGGGGCACGGTGTAGACGGCCGGTGCCTGCAGGTAGGTCACGTGCTTCGGCATCCTGATCACGGTGACGCCCTCGCTCGACTCGAAGCCGGAGTCGGGATCAGCGAAGACGAAGAGCTCCCCGCCGCGGGCGCGCACTTCCATGAGGTTCGACTTGAGTTTCTCGAGCAGGTCGTTGTTCGGCGCGACGGTAATGACCGGCATGTCGGCGTCGACGAGGGCGAGCGGCCCGTGCTTGAGCTCGCCGGCCGGGTAGGCCTCGGCGTGGATGTAGGAGATTTCCTTGAGCTTGAGCGCGCCTTCCATGGCAATCGGGTGCAGGATGCCGCGGCCGAGGAAAAGCGCGTGGTGCTTGTCGGCGAAGCGCTCGGCGAGCTTTTGCATGTCCTCGTCGAGCACCAGTGTCTTCTCGATGAGCCCCGGAATCTCGATCAGCCGCGTAACGAGACCGCGCTCGCGCTCGGCATCGGCTCCGTGGTGCCTGGCGAGCGCGACCACCAGCATGGTGAGCGCAGCGATCTGGGTGGTGAACGCCTTGGTCGAAGCCACACCGATCTCCGGCCCCGCCCGCGTCAGCATGACGAGATCGGACTCGCGCACCAGTGAACTCTCGGGCACGTTGCAGATTGCAAGCGACGACAGAAAACCCTCCTGCTTGGCGAGCCTGAGCGCCGCGAGCGTGTCGGCGGTCTCGCCCGATTGCGAGATGCTCACGAACAAGGTGTTGGGCGTGACCACGGGGTTGCGGTAGCGGAACTCGCTCGCGATCTCGACGTAGCAGGGAATGCGGCAGATCTGCTCGATGAGGTACCGCGCCACAGCGCCTGCGTGATAACTGGTTCCGCAGGCCACGATATGCACCGCCCGGGTACGGCGGAAGACCTCCGTGGCATCCGGGCCGAAGGCGGCCTCGAGAAGCCGGCCGTTCGCGACCCGTTCCTCGAGGGTCTGTGCCACGGCGCGCGGCTGCTCGTGGATCTCCTTCAACATGTAGTGCGGATACTGGCCCTTCTCGGCCGCATCGGCCGAAAGCTCGCTTTCCTTGACCGGGCGGGCAACTTTCCTGCCGTCGCGGTCCAGCACGTGGACGCCGCTGCGGGTGATCTCGGCAACATCGCCCTCCTCGAGAAATACGAACCGGCGCGTCACCGGCAGAAGAGCCGAAACGTCCGAGGCCACGAAGTTCTCGGCCACGCCTAGTCCCACCACGACCGGGCAGCCGCGGCGGGCGAGCACGATCACATCCGGATTCGCCTGGCTCATCACTGCCAGCGCGAAAGCGCCTTCGAGCTCGGCGACCGTGGCGCGCACCGCATCGAACAACCCGCGGTGGGTCTTCAGGTGATGATGGATGCGATGGGCAATGCACTCGGTGTCGGTATCCGAGCTGAAGACATAGCCGAGCTGCTCGAGCTCACTGCGCAGCCGCTCGTGGTTCTCGATGATGCCGTTGTGCACGAGCGCAAGCCCGTCGCGGGAGATGTGCGGATGGGCATTCTTTTCCGCCGGCGCCCCGTGGGTAGCCCAGCGTGTGTGGGCGATACCGACCGAAGCCTCGAATGGGTCGGCATCTATGGCGGCCTGCAGCTCGGCCACCTTGCCGAGGCGGCGCTGCCGGCGCATGGCTCCATTCCAGAGGACGGCAAGTCCCGCCGAGTCGTACCCCCGATACTCGAGACGGCGCAAACCCTCCATGAGGATCGGCACCACGTTGCGTTCAGAGACCGCTCCGACGATTCCGCACATGCTGGACTGGTCCGCTCCGGCCGCTATTGCCAGCGGCAATTATCGGTAATTATCGGCATTCACGCTTAAACCCGCCTGAAGCGCCGTCTCAAAATCGCCGCACCGGACTACTTCTTCACCGGCCGCTTCCAGCCGTGGCGAGTCACCTGCTTGCGCTCACTGATGGTCAGTTCCCCGGGCGGGGCATTGCGGGTAATGGTGGCGCCGGCGCCTATGGTCGCGCCGCGGCCGATGGTGACCGGCGCGACGAGCTGCACATCCGAGCCGATGTGCACGTCGTCCTCGATGATCGTCCGATGCTTGTTGGCGCCGTCGTAGTTGCAGGTTATCGTGCCGGCGCCGACGTTGACGTGCTTGCCTATCGTGGCGTCGCCGATATAGGTGAGGTGATTCACCTTGCTGTGCCGGTCTATGCTGCTCTTCTTGACCTCGACGAAATTGCCGAGCTTGACGTCCGTCGCGAGTTCCACGCCGGGGCGCATGCGCGCGTAGGGGCCGATCTCGCATCCTTCGCCTATCTCGCCGGCCTCGATCACGCAATGCGTATGCACGATGGTGCCGCTGCCTATACGCGCGTTGCGGATGCGTGAGAAGGACTCGATCAGCACGTTGTCGCCCAGTCTGACCTCACCTTCGAACAGCACGTCCGGGTAAATGACGACGTCGCGGCCACAAATCAACGTGCCGTGCACGTCGATGCGCTCGGGATCGACGAGGGTCACGCCCGCCGCCATGAGTCCGGCCGTCACCCGGCGGCGCAGCACCCGCCCCGCCTCGGCCAGCTGCGCCTTGTCGTTGATGCCGAGCACCTCGTCGGCGGCAGCTTTCACGCCGGCTACCGCCATGCCGTCGCGAACGGCCATGGCGATGACATCCGTCAGGTAGTACTCGCGCTGGGCGTTGTTCGACCTCAGACGCGCGATCATTTTCGCGAGCTGGCCGGCGGGACAGGCCAGCAACCCCGTGTTGATCTCGCGGATCGCGCGCTGCTCGCGTGTGGCATCGCGATCCTCGACGATCGCCGTGATGGCGCCGCGGCCTGTGCGCAGGATGCGCCCATAACCCGCCGGATCGTCGAGCTCGGCGGTCAGCACGGCAAGCCTGCCGCGTCTTGCCTGCGCCACGAGCCTGCGCAGCGTGGCTGCCTGCACCAACGGCACATCGCCGTAGAGCACGAGGGCGACGTCGCCGGCCTTGACCCCAGCCAGCGCGAGCTTCACGGCGTGGCCGGTGCCGCGTTGCTCTGCCTGGTGCACCCAGCGCACCGGGACGTTCGCGAAGGCCTCCATGACCCGATCGCCGCCGTGCCCGTACACCACGCGCACCTCGCGGGGCGCGAGCCTGGCGGCGGTGTCGAGGACGTGGCCCAGCAGGGGCCGGCCGGCCAGCGGGTGCAGGACCTTCGGCAGCGCCGAGCGCATGCGCTTGCCCTGGCCGGCGGCGAGAACGAGGACGGTGGTCGACATGGGCTGGAATTATAGGGGCGAAACCGGGGACGGTTCCCACAAGGGAACCGTCCCCCATGGATGATCGCTAGCGCCCGGCTGAATCGACGGCCTCGTCGATCTGCCGCTTCTGTTCCTCCTGGAGGGCCTCGACGGCGCGCGCCTTGTCGAGGGTGGACGTGTCGAGAAACACCGAATCCTCCGCGGCGCCTTCACGGCGCTCGGCGGTATCGGCATCCGGGTCTGGCGGGGTGCGGCCGCAGGCGCCAAGCGTCAGCGCCAGGCTGGCGACTGCCGGAATCAACAGCTTGCGCATCGTCACACCTGTCGCGGGTCCAGACCGATGCCTGGCGACGGCACCGTCCGCCGGGCTCTGGCAGCGCACGATCAGAGCTGCTTGCGCTTGCCCTTGAGCTTCTGGGCTGCCCGGTAACGGGCGGCTGCTTCCACGAGCTGCAACTGCGCATGCTCGAGGTCTTCCCTGCCGGTGGCGCCCTTGAGCGCTTCCTCGGCCTTGCGCCTGGCCTCCTCGGCGGCCGTCTCGTCGAGATCGCCCTCGCGCAGGGCGGTGTCGGCGAGGATCGTCACCTGCGAGGGCTGCACCTCGAGGAGGCCGCCGGTCACGTACAGAAACACCTCGTCCTTGCCGTCCGCCTGGATGCGCACCTCGCCGGGGCGCAACGCCGTCAGCATCGGAGCATGCCGGGGCGCTATACCGAG
Source organism: Gammaproteobacteria bacterium (assembly GCA_023150055.1). Lineage (GTDB taxonomy): Bacteria > Pseudomonadota > Gammaproteobacteria > Steroidobacterales > QUBU01. Next base: position 10,882 of record JAKLLP010000016.1, read on the forward strand.
GTCGCCCATCTTGCCCGGGCAGATCACCAGGTTGGCATCGCCGGAAAAGATGTGCCCTTCTACGCTGACGATTTCGACGTGGATTGTTGCCATGAGTCTTCCGGTCTTGTCGGCCTGCATTCGCCGCTGAAGTCGCTCTTTAACCTTCCGGGAGGGGCCATAGTCCCCGAAGGGGGACAGGTTCTAGCGTGGCCCCCGCGGCAGGAACCGCTCCTACTGCAGCGTCTTCGCCTTCTCGACGGCCTCTTCGATGGTACCGACCATGTAAAACGCCTGCTCGGGCAACGAGTCGTACTCGCCGGCCACGATGCCCTTGAAGGCGCGGATCGTGTCCTTGAGAGATACGTACTTGCCGTCCTGGCCCGTGAACTGCGAGGCCACGAAGAAGGGCTGGGAGAGGAAGCGCTGAATCTTGCGGGCCCGCTGCACGATGAGCTTGTCCTCCTCGGAAAGCTCGTCCATGCCGAGAATCGCGATGATGTCCTGCAGCTCCTTGTAGCGCTGGAGCACGGCCTGCACCGAGCGGGCGGTGTCGTAGTGGTCCTGGCCGATGACATTCGGGTCGAGCAGGCGGCTGGTGGAATCGAGCGGGTCCACCGCCGGGTAGATACCGAGTTCGGCGATGTTGCGCGAGAGCACCAGGGTCGCGTCGAGGTGCGCAAAGGTCGTCGCAGGCGACGGGTCGGTCAGGTCGTCGGCCGGCACGTAGATCGCCTGGAAGGATGTGATCGAGCCGGTACGCGTGGAAGTGATGCGTTCCTGGAGCACGCCCATCTCCTCGGCGAGCGTCGGCTGGTAACCCACCGCGGAGGGCATGCGGCCGAGCAGCGCCGACACCTCGGTGCCGGCGAGCGTGTAACGATAGATGTTGTCGATGAACATGAGCACGTCGCGGCCCTCGTCGCGGAAGTCCTCGGCGATGGTGAGCCCGGTGAGCGCCACGCGCAGTCGATTGCCCGGCGGCTCGTTCATCTGGCCGTAGACGAGCGCCACCTTGTCGATGACGCCGCCGTCCTTCATCTCGTGGAAGAAGTCGTTGCCCTCGCGGGTACGCTCGCCGACGCCCGCGAACACCGAGTAGCCGGAGTGCTCGACGGCGATGTTGCGGATGAGTTCCATCAGCGTCACTGTCTTGCCCACACCCGCGCCGCCGAAAAGCCCAATCTTGCCGCCCTTGGCGATCGGCATGATGAGGTCGATGACCTTGATGCCCGTCTCGAGGAGCTCGGTCGTCTTGGCCTGGTCCTCGTAGCTGGGAGCGGCGCGGTGGATCGGCATGTACTTGTCGGCCTTCACCGGGCCGGCCTCGTCCACTGGGTTACCGAGCACGTCCATGATGCGGCCGAGGGTGGCGGTGCCCACGGGCACGCTGATCGGCTTGCCGGTATTCGATACCGCGATGCCGCGCTTGAGGCCCTCCGAGGCACCCATGGCGATCGCGCGCACGACGCCATCGCCGAGCTGCTGCTGCACCTCGAGCGTCAGGTCAGCGTCGGGAATCTTCAGGGCGTCATACACCTTCGGGATGGATTCCCGCGGGAACTCCACGTCCACCACCGCGCCGATGACCTGTACGACTTTTCCGTTGCTCATTGCTCTGTTCTCCTGAATGGGGACGGTTCCCTTGCAGGGAACCGTCCCCCTTTTTAAACCGCGGCTGCGCCGCCGACGATCTCCGCGATTTCGCGGGTAATGCTCGCCTGCCGCGCCTTGTTGTAATCGAGCTGCAGCTTCTCGATGAGCTTGCCCGCGTTGTCCGTGGCCGCCTTCATCGCGACCATCTTTGCGGCCATTTCGCAGGCCACGTTCTCCACTGCCGCGCGATACACCTGGGTCTCGAGGTAGCGCGTCAGCACGCCATCGAGCAGCTCCGTCGCGTCAGGCTCGTAGATGTAGTCCCAGTATTTCGGCAGGGCCTGCGGCTCCGGCGCCTCGGCCGGCAGCAGGGTCTTTATTTCCGGCTTCTGGCTCATCGTGTTGACGAACACGTTGTGGACCAGGAACAACCGGTCGATGCGGCCTTCCTTGTACGCATCCAGCATCACCGTCACGGCGCCGATCAGTGCCGACACATGCGGGTTCTCGCCGAGATGCGTGCTCGCTGCGACGACGTTCACTTTCAGGCGCCGGAAGAACTGCACACCCTTCGCGCCGACCAGGCACAGATCAGCCTCGACACCTTTTCCCTGCCACTGCCGCAGTTCCGGCAGCAGGCGGCGAAACTCGTTGACATTCAGTCCGCCGCACAGGCCCCGGTCCGAGGTCACGACGATGTAACCAACGCGCTTGATGTCGCGCGCCACGAGGAACGGGTGACGGTACTCCGGGTTGGCCTGGTAGAGATTGGCGATGACGTCGCGAATCTTGTCGGCATAGGGTCGCGCGGCAGCCATGCGGCTCTGGGTGCGGCGCAGCTTGGAGGCGGCCACCTTCTCCATGGCCTTGGTGATCTTCTGCGTGCTCTTGACGCTCTTGATCTTGGTGCGGATTTCTTTTGCGCCAGCCATCGATTGCTCCGTAGCCGCCTCACCGGCCGCCGTTGTAGCGGCCCCCCCCCGAAGTCGCTCCCCCGATACTCGCTTTGCCCGGGGGGTGCCGCCTCCGGGCGGTGTGCGCGGCGGAATTGCTACCCCTCAGTAAGCCCCGCTCTGCTTGAAGTCCTCGCAGACCTTTTTCAGGGCTGCGGCGATGTCGTCGTTGTAATCACCGCTCTTGTTGATCTGGTCGATCAGGGCGCCAGCCTTGTCCTTCGCGAAGGCGTGCAGCGCAGTCTCGTAGGCCACCACCTGGTTCGCCGGCACGCTGTCGATGTAGCCCTCGTTGACCGCGTAGAGCGAAAGCGCCATCAGCGCCACCGGGAGCGGCGAATACTGCTTCTGCTTCATGAGCTCGGTGACGCGCTGACCGCGCTCGAGCTGCCTGCGGGTGGCTTCGTCGAGGTCGGAGGCGAACTGCGCGAAAGCAGCCAGCTCGCGATACTGGGCGAGCGCCAGGCGCACGCCGCCGCCGAGCTTTTTTATGATCTTGGTCTGCGCCGCGCCGCCGACGCGCGAGACCGAGAGACCCGCATTGATCGCGGGACGTATGCCGGCGTTGAAAAGGTCGGTCTCGAGATAGATCTGCCCGTCGGTGATGGAGATGACGTTGGTCGGCACGAATGCCGACACGTCGCCCGCCTGGGTCTCGATGATCGGCAGCGCCGTCAGCGAACCCGTCTTGCCCTTGACCTTGCCACCCGTGACCTTCTCCACATACTCGGCATTGACGCGCGCGGCGCGCTCGAGCAGGCGCGAGTGCAGATAGAACACATCACCCGGGTAGGCTTCGCGACCGGGCGGTCGGCGCAGCAGCAGCGACACCTGGCGGTAGGCCCAGGCCTGCTTGGTGAGATCGTCATAGATGATCAGTGCGTCTTCGCCCTTGTCGCGGAAATACTCGCCCATGGCGCAGCCCGCGTAGGGGGCTATGTACCACATGGCGGGAGACATGGCAGCGGAGGCAGCCACCACGATGGTGTGCTCCATGGCGCCGTACTCCTCGAGCTTGCGCACCACGTTGGCGATGGACGACGCTTTCTGGCCGATCGCCACGTAGATGCACTTAACGCCGGTGCCTTTCTGGTTGATGATCGCGTCGATGGCCACCGCGGTCTTGCCGGTCTGACGGTCGCCGATGATCAGCTCGCGCTGCCCGCGGCCGACTGGCACCATCGCGTCGATGGCCTTGAGGCCGGTCTGCACGGGCTGGCTCACCGACTGGCGGGTAATGACGCCCGGCGCCACTTTCTCGATGGGTGAGGTGCCTGCTGCCTGGATCGCGCCCTTGCCGTCGATCGGGGTGCCGAGGGAATCGACCACGCGCCCGAGAAGACCCTCGCCGACCGGCACCTCGAGGATGCGGCCGGTGGTTTTTACCGTGTTGCCCTCGGAGATGTGCTTGTAGTCACCGAGCACC
>JAKLLP010000170.1:0-283 GCA_023150055.1 Gammaproteobacteria bacterium
GCCCGGTGATCCCGGATGAACTGCTTCAGCGGGATCGGCTCGCGCCCCATCAGGGTCCGGAAGGTATCGGTCGTGTGGTCGAGGCCTATGTCATGAATTTCCCGGAAGAGCTGGCTCACCGCGTCGAGGTGCCATGCTTCGAGCACGTTTTTCATGCGCTCCCGGAACTCGTCCATCGGCATCGGCAGGTACTCGATCTTCCGGCCGAGGACTTCGGAAAAGCGGTCGGCCACGTCGTAGAACGTGAGGATTTCCGGGCCGGTGATCTCGTAGCTACGGCCGG
>JAKLLP010000170.1:293-5306 GCA_023150055.1 Gammaproteobacteria bacterium
TGGTGAGCACCCGGGCGCACACGGCAGCGATATCGCGGATATCGGCCATTCCAGTGGTGCCATCGCCCATGGGCAGCGAGAACCTCTGTTGGGTCCTGATGCTCGCGGCGCTGCTGAGCAGGTTCTGCATGAAGAAATTCGGCTTGATCATCGTCCAGGGCACGCCCGAGGCCCGGATGTATTCCTCCACCGCCCAGTGCGCTCTCGGGATCGGGGTTTTCGCGTGCGCCACCGCCTCCATCGAGGACATCTTCACCAACTGCCCTACGCCCGCCGCCCGCGCCAGATCGGTGAACTGCGTTTCGTTGGCCTGTTGCGTCCTGCCGTTCGGCAGGATGAGCAGGGCTTTCTCGACCCCGTCGAGCGCCCGGCGGACCGCCTCCGCGTCGGCCATGTCGCCGACGACGATCTCCACGCCGGCGGCTTTCAGTGTCGGGGCCGTCGCCTCGTCGCGGACGAGCGCCCTGAGCGGGATACCGCTGCCGAGCAGTTGTCTGGCGGTTTCGCCGCCGGTCTTGCCGGTCACCCCTGTCAGCAATATCACGTCGCTCTCCTTGCGGTTCCTTGCATGCCCATGGCCGGGTCTTCCGGGATCATAGCCAGCCGGCGCGGCCTATGCGAACGGCGCGCGGAATCCTCATATACTGGCGCGTGAGGGCCGGGCACGCCATGCCAGGAGGAGCTGAGGTGAGCGGCGATCGCAGCGACGCGCTGGTGCTCTTCGGCGCCACCGGTGACCTGGCCCACCGCAAGATCTACCCGGCGCTTCTCGGCATGGTGAAGCGCGGGCAGCTCGACGTGCCGGTCGTCGGCATATCCCGCTCGGGCTGGCAACTCGGGCAGTTCCGCGAGCGCGTCCGCGACAGCATCGGCAAGCGCACCGGCGATGCGGATTCAGCCGCGGCCGAGCAGCTCCTCGGCCTGCTGCGCTACGTGGATGGCGACTACCGGGACTGCTCGACCTTCGACCGGCTGCGGGAGGCGCTTGCTGGCGCGAAGCGGCCGCTCTATTACCTCGCCATCCCGCCGAGCCTGTTCGGCCCGGTGGTGGAGTCTCTGGGCAGCTGCGGCTGCGCCGCGCGCGGCGCGCGCGTGGTGGTGGAAAAGCCCTTCGGCCGCGACCTCGCCTCGGCGCGGGCCCTGAATCGCACGCTGCACGGCGTCTTCGACGAGTCGGCGATATTTCGTATCGATCACTTCCTCGGCAAGGAGCCGGTACAGAACCTGCTTTATTTCCGCTTTGCCAACTCCTTTCTCGAGCCGATCTGGAACCGCAACTACGTCGAGGGCCCAGCGCGACGAGCGGGTCAAGGTGCTGCGCGCAATCCGACCGTTCACCGGCGCGAGCCTCGTGCGTGGGCAGTTCACCGGCTATCGCGACGAGCCCGGCGTGGCGCCGGAATCCGAGGTGGAGACCTTTGCCGCCATGCAGGTGCACCTCAACTCCTGGCGCTGGCAGGGCGTGCCGTTTTTCATCCGCACCGGGAAGTGCCTGCCGGTGACGGCGACCGAGGTGATGGTGATCCTGAAGGCCCCGCCGCAGCAGGTGTTCGATGAACCGGTGCCGCCGCAGTCCAATTATTTCCGCTTTCGGCTCGGGCCCGACCAGGTGTCGATAGCGGCCGGGGCGCGCACCAAGAGCGCGGGCGAGCGCATGTCGGGCGAGCCGGTCGAGCTTTTTGTCTGCAATGCATCCCCGGAGGCGCGAGACGCCTACGAGCGGCTGATCGGCGACGCCATGGATGGCGACCCGACGCTTTTTGCCCGGGAAGACAGCGTCGAGTCCGCCTGGACCATCGTGGATCCGATCCTGCGCCGCGGCGGCCCGCTCTACCGCTACGCGCCGGGCAGCTGGGGGCCGCGCGAAGCCGATCGCATGGTCGCGCCCTACGGGGGCTGGTACGACCCGCCCACGCCGCCGCACGCGACAGGCGCCCCGACCCAATGCTGATCTGCGGACAGGCTACATGTGAGAGCGAGCGCCGGTATCGACAGCCACCGGCCGTGAGCCTGCGCTGAAGCTCAACGTCAAGGCAGGACAACGCTGGCCCGGCCCAAGCTTATGTCGCATCACCCCTTGCGCGGGTTGCCGCTTTAAGGCACTTTTAAGCCACTGCCGGAACAAGAAACATGCGGGCGGTTGTGATACCAGCCCGATCACAGTGAACTGGGGGGATTATGCTGAAGCGAATCGTTTATTCGGCCGTCGCGGCCGTGCTGCTCGCGACCGGTGCCGAGGCGTCGACCATTTATACGCTCACTGACATCGCCTACGTCAATTCCTTCGGCACGGCCACGGTGACTTGCACAGGCTGCGGCACCTCGACCGCGGTGGACGACGGCGCCGGCAACATCACGGTGACGGGTGTGTCCTGGTATTTTCCGTTACAGAACGGCACCGAGTACTCGGCCAGCTTCAGCGGCACCACGACGCTCGCGCCCACGATGGTAGGTCCGGATCCGACACTTACGTTACTCGCCGGCAGCCAGCTGAACATTACGAGCAAGACCTGCACCACCGTTGCGTTTGCGAGCACGGATCCTTGCGCAACGACCGGTTATCGCTCGAGTTACAACCAGTCGGTCTACTACACGGGCTGGGCCAGCAACGCTGCTTTTCCGCTCCCGACGACATCGCCATACACGGGAAGCTGCGGCCAGCCGGTGAACGTTGCGAACATAGGCGCTACGGATCGCTGCCGGGTCGACCTCTCGGTGTTGGGCAACACGCTGACCCTCAAACTGAAGCGGGCCTTGTCCGAGTCGTCCGGCACGACCAGCTACGGTGAGCTGACCTTCTCGTTCGAAAGCCAGGCGGCCGTGCCGGTGCCGGGTGCGGTATGGCTGCTCGGTTCCGCGCTGGGCCTGCTCGGCCTTGCCCGCCGCAAGGCGGCAGGCAATACGGGCACGGGAGCACGCTCATGAAGCTCATCCGCTCGCTGGCCATCGCTGCCGCGCTCTGCGTGGCCGCCACGTCGGCCAATGCCGCCCTGCTGGGCCGTGACCTCAACGGCAGCCCCGGCAGCTTCGAGGCCTACTACGACACGGTGCTCGACATCACCTGGCTCGCGAACGCCAACCTGGCGCAGTCGAACCAGTTCGGCGTGACGGGCATCAACCTCAGCAACGGGCGGATGGAGTGGGACACGGCGAACAACTGGATCACCGCCATGAACGCGGCCAGTTATCTCGGCATCAGCACCTGGCGGCTGCCGGCCATGTACGACATCAATGACGACGGCTGCACAGTAAACTCCTACTCGTCGTATAACGGCGGTGACTGCGGCTACAACGTCGTCAGCACGGGGGCCCAGGCCTCGGAACTGGCGTCGCTGTTCCACGCCACGCTCGGGAACTTAGCGTTCTACACCACGAGCGGTGCGACGGAGCCGGGCTTCCTGGCTTGGGGCAATGTCGGCCCGTTCTCGAATCTCGGCACCAACAATTTCTACTGGTACGGGCAGGAGACCACCACCGACAGCACGGGTTTCGATTACGGCCTGCCCGCCTACTACGCCTGGTACTTCGGCCCCTCGGGTGCGCAGCGCCCGCAGGACAAGACGGGCAGCTTCTACAACGCCTGGGCGGTGTTCGACGGCGACGTGCAGGCCGCGGTGCCCGTGCCGGGCGCCGTGTGGCTGTTCGGCTCGGCCGTCGCCGCGCTGGGCTGGCTGCGCCGCAAGGCTGGCTGATCAGGGACGACTTTCGGAACGACTTTCCGCGCCTTGCGGCTGACTCTCGGGTCGCGGGCGCGGTCTTTGCCCGTCATTGCCACGTCCTGCTCTGCGCGAGTTTCGCGAGCAGGAGGTCCACGGAGCGTGGCCAGAGCCGCTTCATCAGCAGTGGCGCCCTGGCGCGCCACTGCGCGACCACCTCCACCTCCGGCTGGCCGCGGGCGACCCCGCGGGCGATGAGGCGCCCGGCTTCGACCGGCTCCATGCCGGTGTCACCCCACTGGCTGTGCTGGCCAGTGGGCTCGCCGCTTGCCGTCAGCGCATTGCGATGGGCGCTCGACTTCACCGCGGCAATGATCAGTGTCGAAACCCTGATGTCGTCCACGGCGAGTTCGGCGCGGAGCGTGTCGCAGAAACCCTGCACGGCATGCTTGGCGGCGCTGTAGCCGGCGCGGTTCGGCACGCCGTACTTACCCGCCACGCTGGAGGTCACGACGATGTGGCCGGACCGGCGCGCGCGCATTGCCGGCAGCACCGCAAGTATGTGCGCCACCGGCGCGAAGAAGTTGATTTCCATCAGCTTGCGGTAGGTCTCGAGGCTGGTATCGACGACACGGCTGCGCTGCGAGGTGCCGGCATTGCAGACGAGAACGTCGATCTGTCCCTGCCAGGAGAGCGCCTGCTCGACCGCTGCCGGGATGGCCGCAATGTCGGTGACATCCATGGGCAGGACCAGGGCCTGTGCAGCGCCGAGCTTGCGGCGCACACGCTCGAGTTCGTCCCGGCGGCGTGCCGAGAGGATGAGACGCGCACCGTGTTCGGCCAGCACCGTGGCGAGGCCTTCCCCGACGCCCGAGGAGGCGCCCGTGATCCAGGTGACTTTGCCTTGCCAGAAATCTCTTGGCATCGTCGTGCTGCCCCGCCTGTACCCCGCGTCAAGAAGCGCGCGGCGGTGCCTCTATGAATCCGTAGCTCCCTCGTAGACCATGTCGATCACCACGCGCGCCGGCAAAAGTGGAGATGATATGTTGACCCTGCAGACGCGCGCTTGCGCTCTTTAAGAGAGTTTCATCACCCCGAGATTGAGGCTCTTGCTGCCGAGGTCGAACCGCGTTTCGAAATGTCCCGCCTGGGCGGCGATCTCGATCTCGTAGGCGCCGCTATCCGGATCGAGCCGGTCGATTTTCCATTCGCCGAAGACATCCGTCCGCGCGCGGCCGACTTCGCGGCCGTCCTTCTTGAGTAGCACCTCGGCATCCGCCACGCACTCCTCGACTCCGCCGGCGTCCATCGCCACCGAGCCGGCGACGAAGCACCGCGTCATCAGGTGCAGGTTCTT
>JAKLLP010000171.1 GCA_023150055.1 Gammaproteobacteria bacterium
CATCGTCTGGGCGATCCACGAGGGCCGCGGGGTGGCACGCGAGGTGGATCGTTATCTCATGGGAAGCACCGAGCTGCCCTGAGGGTGCCCGGCACCCTACCTCACATGAGGCGTTTGATCACCGGCTCGCTCGTGGTTGCGTTCGTCTCCTCGGCACCCTGCAGGGGGTCGGGATCGGGCTGCTGCTCGGGCTTGCCATGCGCCCGCTCACCCGGCGCGGCTTCCGGACCGGCGAGAAGTGGGCCATCGCCTCGATCTTCGGGCTCGCCTACACATCGTCTGGTCGGATTTTCCGCAGGGCTACCAGTGGATGATGATTTTCTCCGACGGCGCCAGCTGGATCCTGATGGCCGGCGTCATGGCCTGGTGCACGACCGAACGCAAGCCGAGCGCCGGCTGAGCTTACTCCGGCACCTTCCTGAGGCCCCGGCGGAACACCGACAAGACACCGAGCAGGGCGACCAACAACCGGTCCATGGCGCTGCCGCCGCCATCCGCGCGCAGACCGCTGTCCAGGTCGTCGGCAGGTACCTCCGGCGTCGCGTCGTCCGCGGCCACCTCCACCCTCACCTCCGCTGACGCCGTGGCAAGCCCGTCGGTGACCTGGTAGGTGAACGCCTCGGTATAGGCGTCCGCACCGCTCGGCGCGGCAGGCGTGAGAACCAGGCGCAGGTCAGCCTTGCTGCCCGTGCAGGGTTCCGCGCACTCGTTGCCGCCGTTCAGAATGGCGACCGTGCCGCCCTGGTCGGGAGGCGCGAGTATGGCGACCGTGACCGGATCGCTGACGCCAGGGTCATTGGCGAGCACGTCGATCGGCGCCGTGGGCGTGTTGGCGGCCGTAGCCGACGTGTCGGGACTGGCGTCGGCGAGAGTCAGTCGCCAGTCGTAACCGCTGAGGCAATCGACCTGCCCATCAACAGTGACGCAGGAGGAATTGCCGATGGCAAGCGCTGCGCCGGACAGGCTCTGCTCCACGAAACCGTCGTAGGCCGTGATGTTCTGCGGCGGCGGAAACGGCCGCGGCGGGATACCCAGATCGTCGCCGCCCAACGTGCGGCTGTAGCTGGTACCGGGGCCCCATGTCACGGTGGACTCGTCGATGGCATTGGCGCCGAAGCGATAGTTGCCACAAAGGCTGGCACCGACCCCAGTGCCGAAAGTGCCCTCCGTACAGACAAAGCTCTCGGCCGCAGCCGGAGCGCCGGCGCCGATCAACAGGCCGGTTATCGTATGGCGGAAAAGCGTGGTAGGGCCCAGACCAAAGCGCACGTTGAACACGCCGCCGGTCTGGGTGAGTTCACCGCTGGCATCGTCGTACTGCCAGGTGGCAGTCGAGGATCCGAGCGCGCCGGCGACAGACCCGTTGGGGCTGTAGGAGATGACTTGCGTCAGCGTCGCCGTGTAGACGGCGCCGCCGGCGTTGCCCGAAAGGCCGAGCCCGGTGGCGATCGCCAGACCGAGCGTGCTGTATCTGTTGCCCATATCACGCAAAGAATACACGAGTTGCGTGTCGGCACCTTCCGCGGACTTTCCGCGCAGAAGCAAGTTGCGGCAGTATGGCGCACTCCAGGGGCGTAGCCGGAGGAGTATGAGTTGCCACAGATTTTCATATTCTGCTACCACAAAGTGGGTACGGCCCTTTTCTCCAGGGTATCCATACGACTGGCCGCACACTTCGGCCTGAGTTTTCAAACCGTGGTCGGCATGGCCCATGGCGTCGATCGCAGCGCCAATATCGTGGTATTCGCGCACTCCCTCCTCGATATGGATCTCAGCCAGTACGACTACCGCGGTATCCACCTCGTTCGGGATCCGCGCGACATCTGGGTATCCGGCTATCATTACCATCGCCGCACCAGCGAGCCTTGGTGCATCAATTCCGATCTGGACCAAACTCCCCCGATTGGCTTCCCCCGCGTGGATTACTCCCAGCAGCACCGGCCGGAGGCATGGAAGCGCGCGTATCTGGACGGGCTCAATGGCCGGTCGTACCAGCAAAACCTCCTGAACCTGGATCAGCGATCCGGACTGAAGTTCGAACTGGAACGCTACACTGCATGGACACTGGAGGCGATCGCGGCCTGGGAGAAACGACCCGACAGGATCCTCGAGTTCAAGCTCGAGGCGTTCGCCGACAATTTCGATGGCGCAATGACCACTGCGCTGTCCCACCTTGGTTTCTCAGGTGCCGCGCTCTCACAGGCCCTGGCTCTTGCAGCGAACGAGGACGTGGCGCGGATGGATGACACGACCATCGCGAACCACCCGCACATCATGTCCCGCCAGCTATCCAAATGGCGCACGTTGCTGCACCCCGACGACGTCCGCGACTTCGAGGCGCGCCATGGTGACTTGATCGATCGTCTCGGGTATGAGCGAAGCGTGGGACAGACGACATCCGTCCAGTAGCGTGCCGGACACCTTCCGACGGGCCAGCCCTCTCACGACCGCCGAGGCGGTTTCTGTGTCCCAGTTCTTACCCACCGGACCGGCCGCTGGGGCAAGATGCCGTGCTATCTTGGCAGCGGCATGTGCCACGGCGAAAACGCGCACAGGCAGGACATGGCTGAAAGACTGACCGCAGTGACAGGCGATGCGCGCCAGGCGCGGGCGCGCGCACTGGTGGACCACGCCGTGCGTGAAGTCGGCCAGGTCATTCTCGGCAAACCTGACGAGATCCGTCTCGCCTGCGCCTGCCTGCTCGCCCGCGGCCATCTTCTCATCGAGGACGTGCCCGGCGTCGGCAAGACACTGCTCGCGCGCAGCCTTGCCGCCATCATGGGCCTCAGCTTCCGGCGCATCCAGTTCACCAGCGACCTGCTCCCGGCCGATATCATCGGCGCCGCGATCTTCAACCGCGAGCGCCATGAGTTTGTGTTCCAGCCGGGACCGCTGTTCGCGCAGGTGATCCTCGCCGACGAAGTCAACCGGGCGACACCGAAGGCGCAGAGCGCGTTGCTGGAGGCGATGGAGGAGCAGCAGGTCAGCGTCGACGGCGTGACCCACGCGCTGCCCATGCCTTTCTTCGTGATCGCCACGCAGAATCCGCAGCACCAGGTCGGCACCTTTGCCCTGCCGGAATCCCAGCTCGATCGGTTTCTCATGCGCATTGGCCTCGGCTACCCGCCCGAGGCGCTCGAGCGCAAGCTGCTGCACGGGACCGACCGCCGGGCGTTTCTCGACGACATGAAGCCTGTGATGGGCCTCGCTGAACTTGCCGAGGTGCAGGAGACGGTTCGCACCGTGCACCTGAGCGACGCGGTGCTGGATTACGTCCAGGCGCTGGTGCGTTACACGCGCGAGTCCGCACGCTTCGAGGTGGGGCTTTCGCCTCGTGCCGCGGTGGACCTGGTGGCTGCCGCGCGCTGCTGGGCGCTCCTCAGCGGGCATCCCGGCGTGTACCCGGAGGATGTGCAGGCCGTGTTTCCGGCGGTGGCCGGACACCGGCTGCGCCGCCGCGGCGAGGCCGCCCTCGTGAATGGCGACCCGACGCGGCCGGTGCTGGACGAGGTCGCGATTCCTTAAGGAAGCTCTGCACAGATCCCGCGGGCGCGGCCGAAACGGTTTTGTCCGCTGACCAGGAACGAAGAGCGATGTGTACCGGGTTACCTGCGCAGTGCTTGCCGACGGCCGCGATGCGCCCCGTGCGCGACAGCGCGACACACCCCGACTGACCATGCCCGCCGCGTTGACGACAATCCGCAAGCGCCTCGCGGAACGCGCCCGCCGCTGGGCACATCGCCGCCAGGGCAGCGATGCGCCGCGCCTGCGCCTGGCCGGCGAGCGCATCTACATCCTGCCCACTGCGGCCGGCCTGCTCTACGGCGTGATGCTGCTCACCATGCTCGCCGGCGCCATGAACTACAACAACAACCTCGCCTTCGCGATGACCTTCCTGCTGGCCGCTGTCGGCATGGTCGCGATCTACCACACCCACCGGCGCCTCGCCCGACTGCGGCTCGACTACCTCGGTGCCGAGCCGGTGTTCGCTGGCGACGCCCTGCCGGTGCGCTTTGCGCTTACCAACGATGCGGCGGTTGCGCGCGACGAGATCTTCCTCGGCTGGGCGGGGGACAACCCCGTTGCCGCAGGCGTGGACGCAGCGGCCGCCCGTGTCGTGACCGTGCCGCTGCCGACGAGCCGGCGCGGCCCCATCCCGCTGCCCGCACTGCGCGTCGACACCGCCGCCCCGCTCGGCCTCACGCACGCCTGGGCGTGGATCCATCTCGAGGAACGGCCCCTCGTCTACCCGCGACCGGCCGCGCGGGCGCAGGCGCTGGTGCAAGCCGTGGCCGAGGCGGCCGCGGCCGGCGACCGCCACCTCGGCGACGACGACTTTGCGGGCCTGCGGGCCTACCAGCCGGGTGACTCGCCGCGGCGTATCGCCTGGAGGAGCTACGCGCGCAGCGGCGAACTGCTGGCGCGGGAATTCCGCGGCGGGGCGCACGAGAACCCGCTGTGGATCGAGTGGGACGCGGTCAGGGCGGCGGACACCGAGGCGCGGATCGCCGCTCTCGCCCGGCTCGTCATCGAGGCGTTCGAGGCCGGCCGCAGCTGGGGCCTGCGCGGCCCCGGCATCTGCATCGGCCCGGCCGGGGGGCGCGAGCACCTGCACCATTGCCTGCAGGCGCTGGCGACCGCCGACCTGCCCGAGGGGCAGGATCGATGACGAACGCCCCCGTCGCCGAGCGCCAGCACGAGCGACGCCAGGTCGCCTGGGCCGCTGCGGCGGTGATTTTCGGTGGCGCGCCGCACCTCTTTGCGGTAGCGCCGTGGGTGTCGTTCCTGGTGCTCGGCCTGGCGCTCTGGCGCATCGTCGCCGCCGCGCGCGGCTGGGGCCTGCCGTCGTTGTGGATTCGCGTCCCCGTGACGGCACTCGGTTTCGCAGCAGTGCTGGTGACCTACCGGAGCATCTCCGGCGTGGAAGGCGGCTCGGCGCTGCTGCTGGTCATGGCGGGGCTGAAGCTGCTCGAGACACGCGCGGAACGCGACCGCGTGCTCGTCGTGTTCATCGGCTACTTCCTGCTGTTCACGGTGTTCCTGCGCGACCAGGCGATCTGGTCCATGGTCTGGCTCGCGCTCGGCGCGCTCGGGATCACCGCGGCGCTGGCCCAGTCGGTGCGGCGCGACCGACTGCTCAGCGTGCCGGCGGCCGCAGCGCTCTCCGGCCGCCTGCTGCTGCAGGCGCTGCCGCGCTTCCACCAGCGGCACCCGGCGATCCAGGTGCACCTGCGCGAGGCCGAGGGCGAAGACCAGCTGCTGGCCGTGGCGCGTGGCGAGGCCGATCTC
>JAKLLP010000172.1 GCA_023150055.1 Gammaproteobacteria bacterium
GGCTGCTGCGGGATGATGTGCGACGTCTCGGCGCGCTGGTCGGCGAGATGTTGACCGATCAGGTCGGAGCGGGATTTTTTGCCGATGTCGAGCGCATCCGCGTTGCCGCGATCGAGCGGCGCGAACGCGGCGCACCCGTGGATACGCTGGCCGGTCTGCTCGACGGTTGCGGACTGGCTCGGGGCGAGCAGCTCGTACGCGCTTTTCTCAGCTACTTTCAGGTCGTCAATCTCGCCGAACGCGTCCATCGCATCCGCCGCCGGCGCGATTACCAGCGCCAGGCTCCGGCGCCGCCGCAGCCGGGCGGGCTCGAGGACGCGTTGCGCCGGCTGCATGCCGACGGCGTCGACGGCACGGAGCTGGGCGCGCTGCTGGCACGGCTGCAGATCGAGCCGGTTTTCACCGCACACCCGACCGAGGCCGTGCGGCGTGCACTGCTCGACAAGGAGCGGGCCATCGTGCGGCTGCTGGTGGCCGACATCGATCGCGGCCAGACACCGCAGGAGCGCGGTGCCGCTCTGGCACGGATCCGTCAGATTCTGACCACGGCGTGGCAGACCGACGAGCTGCCCCCCGACAAGCCAACCGTCGACGACGAGCTGGCCCACGTCGGTTATTACCTCTCGGAGGTGATTTACCGCATCGTCCCGGTGTTTTACGAGGACTTCGCGGCGGCGCTGCGTGTCGTCTGGGGTGAGGATCAGGCGCCGGCGTTGCCCAATGCCGTGTTGCGCTTCGGGAGCTGGGTCGGCGGCGACATGGATGGCAACCCCAATGTCGGCGCTGCCGCCGTCGTCAAAACGCTCACGGTGCAACGCCGGCTGGCGATCGAAGCCTATCGCCGCGACGTGCGGCGGCTCGCCGCGTTGCTGACGCAGTCCCCGCACCGGGTGGGCTTCTCGCCGGCCCTGCTCGCACAGCTGGAGGCGTACCGCGCCGCGGACGACGGCCCCGCCCCGGGCGTCGGCATGCCGTATCGTGAATTTCTCGGGTGGGTCGAACAGCGCCTGTCGGCGACGGGTGGCGACGGGCCGCATGGCTACGATTGCGCAGCCTCGTTGCGGGCCGATATCGCCTTGCTGGACGACAGCCTGCGCCGGCACGGCGGCGCCAATGCCGGTCACTTCGCCGTGCAGCGACTGCTGTGGCGTATCGATACCTTCGGCTTCCATCTGGCGACGCTCGATCTGCGCCAGCACGCTGAAGTTCACGATGCGGCCCTCGCCGCGCTGCTCGGCGATGAGCAGTGGAGCGGACGCGAGCCGGCGGCGAAGGCGCGATACCTGCGCCGGCTGCTCGACGACGATGCGGTGCCGCGGGCCGGCAGCACCCCGGTGACCGGTGCCGAGGACACCCTGGAGGTGTTCCGCACCGTCGGCAGGGCGCTGCCGAGCTTCGGCCACCACGCCTTCGGCGCCTACATCATCAGCATGAGCCGCAGCGCGGCCGATGCGCTCGGTGTGCTGGTTCTGGCGCGCAGCGCGGACTGCGTCGACGGCAACGGTCACGTGCCCCTCGATATCGTGCCGTTGTTCGAGACGGTCGATGATCTCGATGGCGCAACGCAGACCATGCGCTCGCTCTTCGAAGATCCGGCCTACCGGCGCCATCTCGTCGCTCGCGGAGGGAGCCAGATGGTCATGCTCGGGTATTCGGACAGCGCGAGGGATGCCGGCATCGTCGCCTCGCGCTGGGCGTTGCAGCAGGCGCAGATCGCGCTGCAGGCGCTCGGCCGCGAGACGGGCCTGCGTATCACGTTCTTTCACGGGCGCGGCGGCTCACTCTCCCGCGGCGGCAGTAAGACCGAACGGGCCGTCATCGCCGCGCCACGCGGCTCGGTCGACGGCCGGCTGCGGTTCACGGAACAGGGCGAGGTCATCCACCGCAAGTACGGTATTCGCGCGCTCGCGCTGCGCAACCTGGAGCAAACCACCGGCGCCGTGCTGCGTGCCTCGCTCCGTCCGCGCCCGACCGAGCCGCGCGAGGCCGAATGGCGGCGGGTGATGAACGCCATGGCGGGTAGTTCCCGCCGCCACTACCGCGCATTGGTCTACGAACGTGGCGACTTTATCGGTTACTTCCGCACGGTGACCCCGATCGACGTCATCGAACGGCTGCGCATCGGCTCGCGGCCCAGCCGACGAAGCGCGGCCGACAGCATCGATTCGCTGCGCGCCATCCCGTGGGTCTTTGCCTGGTCACAAAACCGCGCCGGGCTGACCGGCTGGTACGGTGCCGGCACCGCGCTCGCCGGGGCGCTGGCGGCCGAGGGCCGTGAAACCCTGGCGGAAATGGCGCGCGACTGGCCGTTTTTCGCCACGCTCATCGACGATCTCGAGATGGTGATGGCCAAATCGGACATGGCGATTTTCGAGCGCTACTCCCGGCTGTCGGCGGCGCACGAGGCCTTCTACCCGCAGATCAACGCGGAATTCAGCCGTGCCCGCGATGCCATCCTGGCCATCAAGCGCGGCGCCGAACTGCTGGCTGCCGATCACCGGCTGCGCATATCGATACGCCTGCGCAACCCTTATGTCGATCCGATGAGCATTCTGCAGATCGACCTCCTCAACCGCTGGCGCGAAGCCGGCCGTCCCGAAGAGGGGCCGCTTTTTCATGCCCTCGTGGCCACCGTCAACGGCATCGCTGCCGGTATCCAGAACACCGGCTGAGCGCTGCAGGTGATGATGCGCGCAATCAGCACCGCGTGAGATCTGCGAATCCGCGGCCCGGCATATCTCCAAGCTGGCTGCGAATCTCCGCGGGGGTGACGCCCACGGCACGCAGCGCTGCGAGCGTCTGGTCGCGATCGCGCTTGGCGAGGCGCCGGCCCGCGGCGTCGCGCACGAGAGCATGATGATGGTAACGGGGCGGGGTGATACCGAGCACCGCCTGCAGCAGCCGCTGCACGTGGGTGGCGGCGAAGAGGTCCTCGCCGCGCGTCACCAGCGTGACGCCCTGCGCGGCATCGTCGAGCACCACGGCAAGGTGATAACTCACGCCGATGTCCTTGCGCGCCAGCACCACGTCGCCGAAGAGCGCCGGCTGCACGTCGATCACGCCGTGCTCGACGCCACTGCCACGTCCGGTCTCCTCGAACGCGAGCGGGCGGGCGCCTGACGCGTCGATGCAGGCCTCGACGTCGAGACGCCAGGCATAAGGTTCGCCCGCAGCGATGCGCGCGCGACGCTGGTCTTCCGGCAGCCGGCGGCAGGTTCCGGGGTACAGCGGCCCCTCCGCACCATGCGGCGCTGCGCCCATGCGCTCGACTTCCGCGGCAATCGTCCTGCGGGTACAGAAACACGGATAGGCGAGCCCGCGCCCGGCGAGTCCGCTCACGCATTCACGGTAGCGCGCCAGGTGTTCGGACTGGCGCAGCACCGGCCCGTCCCAGTCGAGTCCGAGCCAGGCGAGGTCGTCCCGGATCGCCGCCTCGAACGCCGGCCGGCATCGGCCCTGGTCGATGTCTTCGATCCGCAGCAGGAAGCGCCCGCCGGAGGAGCGCGCGAAGTCATGCGCGATGCGCGCGGCGAACGCGTGCCCGAGATGCAGCAGGCCGGTCGGGCTCGGCGCGAAGCGCGTGGTCTCGGGGCCGGAAAACGTCACGACCGTGGCGCCCCGGCGTGGCTCATGCCGGCCGCTCCTCGAGAAGGCGCCCGGCCGCTTCGGCAAGGTTCGCCCCGATGCTGACGAGCCCGTCGCGGTGGCCGCCCATCACGGCAATGCGGATCTCGGCGAGTCCCGCGCCGTGCCACAACCGCGCGAACTCGCGCGCCATCTCCGGCGTGCCGTAGGCGATCGCCGGATCCGTGGTCGGCACGCGTCCCTGCAAGGCTTGCCACAGGCGGCTGTCGTGCACGTGCGCGACGGCGCAGATCCCGGCGCCGACCGCGTAGATCGCGGCATGGGTCAGTGACTCGGACGAGGCGGGCAGCGGCCCGCGGCTCACGACGCGGTTCCCGGCGAGGTCGTAATCGACGACCCGCGTGAAGTGCCGCGCGTCGGCTGCCGGCACGGCGCCGGTCTGCGTCGCGCTGATCACGAAGCCGCGCTCGCCGGACCGGCGCGCGCTGATGTTGCCGTAACCGACGTCGTGCAGCGCGTCGTGGCCGATGAGCCCCGCGGCGCGCAGCCGGTTGCGCCAGTCGATCAACTCCGCGATCTCCGCGGCGGGGATCTCCGCCGCGCGCGCCCAGTCGGAATCGAACTTGACGCAGCCCTCGTCGGTCACGGCCGTGCACGCTCCGGGAACAGCCGCTCCAGCCCCGCCCTGCTCGCCTCGCAGATGCCCCTTTCCGTGACGAGACCGGTGACGAGGCGCGCCGGCGTCACGTCGAAGGCGAAGTTGCTGGCCGGCGTGGCCGGCGCGGCGATCGCCACCTCGACCATGCGCCCGTCCGCGAACCCGCGCGCGCGGGTCACCTCGGCCGCATCGCGCTCCTCGATCGGGATGTCACGCAAGCCGTCGTCGAGGTTCCAGTCGATGCTCGTGGACGGCAGCGCGACATAGAACGGCAGACCGTTGTCGCGCGCTGCAAGCGCCTTGAGATAGGTGCCGATCTTGTTGGCGACGTCCGCGTTGCGGGTGGTGCGGTCCGTGCCCGTGATGCAGAGATCGACCAGGCCATGCTGCATGAGGTGGCCGCCGGCGTTGTCCACGATCAGCGTGTGCGGCACCCCGTAGCGGGCAAGCTCCCAGGCGGTCAGCTGCGCCCCCTGGTTGCGGGGCCGTGTCTCGTCGATCCACACGTGAACGGCGATACCGCGCTGCTGCGCAAGGTAGATCGGTGCGGTCGCGGTGCCGATACCGAGCGTGGCGAGCGCGCCGGCGTTGCAGTGCGTGAGCACATTCACCGGCTGGCCCGGCCGGGCCGCGGCCGCCGCCTCGATAAGTCCCAGGCCACGGCGGCCGATCGCCGCGCAGATCGCCTCGTCCTCGGCCACGATCGCCTCGGCCTCGCGACGTATGCGCCCTGCGGCATCCGTGCCGGTGCCGCCCGTGGCCAGCGCCGCCAGGACCCCGCGATAGGCGGTGTGGGTCCGGGCGGCGAGAATCCCGACCAGATCGCCGGCCCCCGCGGCCTTTGCGGCCATATCGAGCTTGGGCTTCTTCCAGTTGTAATCGTCGAGGATGATGCCGTTCGGCCGGAGGCGCGCCCCGAGCTTGTGGCTCTTTACGTTGCGCCCGGGGATCGCGGCGCCGAGGGCGTCGGGGCTTAGGCGGCTCCGCCCTCCGTCGTTGTCGGTGATGACGAGCAG
>JAKLLP010000173.1 GCA_023150055.1 Gammaproteobacteria bacterium
GGTTCCGGTCCAGTAATCCCGTCAGTGAGACCTCCGTCGGTACACCGTCTAGGCGGTGGTTTCGGACGAGGCTCAGTCGTTGTGCGTTTCCTTGGCGAACCACGAGTCGTCGGCCGTTCGCTCCCACACGGCAAGCTGTCTTTCGGCTTCGTCCCTGGCCACGCCGTAGCGCTCCTGGATCTTGCCAGCGAGTTGGTCGCGACGGCCGGCGACGACGTCCAAATCGTCATCGGTCAGCTTGCCCCAGCGTTCCCTGGCCTTGCCGGTGACTTGTTTCCAGTTGCCGTGAATGCGAGCCCAGTTCATTTGAATCTCCGTGGGTGGCGACCAATGCCGACGCTCTTCGGCGCAGGCTCATTGGCGAACTGTAGGCACTCGCCGGCAATTTATCGGTGCGATAGCGCACGTACGGATTCGGCACAGCTCGCGACCTCAGCCAGCTGCGCCGGATATTTCGGCGTAAGTGCTGCACCGAACAGAGATTGTCCTCACGACTGTCGATAATCCCGCAACTAGCTCGATTAGCCACGGCCGACAGGTAGAACAACTATGAAATACCCAGTTTCACTCGCACTTCTGATCATGACGCTCGGCGTGAGCGCCTGTGATCCTCCGACTGACACGACGGTGGTTGTGCCAGCACCGGTTCCGGGGCCGCCCGGGCCGCAAGGTCCGGCAGGAGATCCGGGAAGCCAGGGCGCGACCGGATATACCGGCCAACCGGGCGCCACCGGATACACCGGTTTGCAGGGAGAGCCCGGCTATACCGGCGCGCAGGGCGAGACCGGCGAGCAGGGCGTCACCGGCCGCACTGGCAGCCAGGGCGAAAGCGGTAGCGGCAGTACGGTCGTGATTGTCCCCCCTCCCGAGTGATACCAGAGTCAGCCGCAGGCTGTCTTCGGACGCCCGCGACGCTGCTTACCCTTTCTCCTTAATTCAATCCATGTCCAGGAGGACATTTCATGATTAATGCACGACACTTGATATGCATGGCTGCGCTGGCGTTACCGCTGGCCGGTTGGAGTTCTGAGGATCTTAGTTACACGTATCTCGAGGTTGGTTATCTCAATCTCGATATTGATGACTTCGATGACAGCGACAGCCTGCGGGAAGACTTCGATGACGGCCACGGCTGGGCCGTCCAGGGGTCGTTTGCATTCACTCCCATGTTTTTCGGCTTCGCCGGATACTCCGACACCGACTCCGACGTGACATTCACCAGCGATGGCACGACCTTTTTCAGCTCGAGCCAGGATGTGAAACGATTCGATATCGGCTTGGGTCTGAACAAAGAGGTCAATATCGACTTCCTCAATCAGCCCGATGTGGTCGTGCGTGTCGCCTATACCGACATCGACGTGGGCAGCTTCGATTTTGGCGGCAGCTCCGATTCGAGCATCGACGACCTTAACGAGGATTCGTCGGATGGCTGGTACGCGGATGCGGCGCTTCGGTCCCAGGCCGTGCCGTGGCTGGAGACAAGCGCCGGCGTTCGCTACACCGATATCGAGGACGCCGACGAATTCAGTTTCATCGGGAACCTTCTCTTCGAATTCAACCCGAGCTGGGGAGTCAATCTGGGCGTCGATGCCGGCGAGGACATCCGCACCTGGTTTCTGGGCGTGCGGTACTCCTTCCAGCGATCCTGAACAAGGTTGCCGGCGAGCGTCGAAGGCAGAGCAGATGCAGGCGTTCGGCGATGACCACCGGCAAAGCGGTCGAAGGCCGGTTTCAAAGGCGGTTATCGTCGAAACGCCTGGCCGAAGTTGAACGCCGGTTTGCCCCGAAGGGCGGTCAGACGACTTGCACGCCTGTCCACGCCCAAGGACGCCAAATTCCGGCCGTCGCCCGCCTGTGTACGACAGCGCACAGACGCCGCTGGCCAGCCCGGCGACGATGCTCTGCTGGCGCCCTTCTCAGCAAACGGGAGTCATGGGCGCCGGTGGAGGTAGACATTCCTGGTTCAAAGGCAGTGGCCCTGCAGAATGCGATCCTCGCGAGCGCCACGTTCTCGATTATTGCGACGGACGAGCACGGCATCATCCAGCTGTTCAACGTCGGCGCCGAGCGCATGCTGGGTTACGCGGCCGCGGAAGTCGTGAATCGACTCACCCCGAGTGACCTTCACGACCAACAGGACGTGGCAGCGCGCGCCCGTGCCCTGAGCCATGAGCTCGGCACTCCGATTGCGCCGGGTTTGGACGCGCTGGCTTTCAAAGCGTCCCGCGGCATCGAGGACATCGACGATCTGACCTATGTCCGCAAGGATGGCAGCCGTTTTCCTGCCCGCGTGTCCGTCACCGCGCTGCGCAACGGGGCCGGGGGCATCATCGGCTTCCTGCTCATCGGCACCGATAATTCGGCGCGGAAGCGCGCCGAGTCCGAGCTTCACGAGGCCATGACAGCCGCGGACAGCGCCAACCGGGCAAAAACCGATTTCCTCTCCAGCATGAGCCATGAGCTGCGCACGCCCCTGAACGCGATTCTCGGCTTCGCCCAGCTCATGGACACCGACACACCGGCACCTACGTCCTCCCAGAAGCGCAGCCTCGGCCAGATCCTCAAGGCAGGCTGGTATCTGCTGGAGCTTATCAATGAGGTGCTCGACCTGGCACTGATCGAGTCGGGCAAGGTGACGCTGTCGCCAGAGCCGGTCTCGCTCGGCGAAGTCATGCTCGAGTGCCAGACCATGATCGAGCCGCAGGCGCAACAGCATGGGATCGCCATGACATTCCCGGCCTTCGAGACGCCCTGCTTCGTCAAGGCTGACCGCACGCGAGTGAAACAGGTCCTGATCAACCTGCTTTCCAATGCCATCAAGTACAACAAGCCGGCAGGCAGCGTTGTCGTCGTGTGCTCCCTGCGGAACCCCGGCCTGATTCGCATCAGTTTCCGGGACACCGGTGCGGGACTGACGCCGCCGCAGCTGGCGCAGCTCTTCCAGCCGTTCAATCGTCTCGGCGAGGAGGCCGGCGCAGAGGAAGGCACGGGCATCGGCCTGGTGGTGGCCAAGCGGCTGGTGGAACTCATGGGCGGGGCCATTGGCGCGGACAGTACCGCCGGCGTGGGTAGCGTGTTCTGGGTGGACCTGGCCCTGACGACGGCGCCGCAACTCGGGGCCCGGAAAACCGAACCGGCAGCAGTGGTGCGACCGGACGTGCCGGCGGGCACGCCGCTCCGCACAGTGCTCTATGTGGAAGACAACCCGGCCAACCTGGAACTGGTTGAGCAGCTCATGGCACGCCGCCCCGAGTTGCAGCTCCTCGGCGCCGCAGACGGCAACCTCGGCATCGAGTTGGCACGCACCTGTCAGCCGGAAGTGATCCTGATGGACCTCAACCTGCCGGGCATCAGCGGCATGGAAGCCATGCAGATCCTCCGCGCAGACTCGACCACGGCGCACATACCCATCATCGCGCTCAGCGCCAACGCAGTGGCCCGCGACATCGAGAAAGCCCTGGAGGCGGGATTTGTCAACTACCTCACCAAGCCACTCCGGGTGGATCCGTTCATGGACGCACTGGATGCGGCGCTGCTGGCTGCGCAGGCGTCCACAGGGCGCACGCCCGACAGGGAAATCGCATGATTGTCAGTGATGCCGACATTCTCGGGGCAAGCATCTTGATCGTCGACGACCAGGAGGCCAATGTCAGCCTGCTCGAGCAAATGCTGCGCGACGCCGGCTATACCGGCGTCGCCTCGACGACGAAGCCGGACGAAGTCTGGGCGCTGCATCGGCGCCACCGCTACGACCTGATCCTGCTCGACCTGCAGATGCCCGGCATGGACGGATTTCAGGTGATGGAGGGTCTGAAGACCAATGATGCGGACGCCTACCTGCCGGTGCTCGTGATCACCGCGCAGCCGGGCCACAAGCTGCGGGCCCTTCAGGCCGGCGCCAGGGATTTCATCAGCAAGCCGTTCGATCTGGTCGAAACC
This sequence comes from Gammaproteobacteria bacterium, assembly GCA_023150055.1. Taxonomy (GTDB): domain Bacteria; phylum Pseudomonadota; class Gammaproteobacteria; order Steroidobacterales; genus QUBU01. Next base: position 3,940 of record JAKLLP010000173.1, read on the forward strand.
CGGACGCGTATCCGCAACATGCTGGAAGTCCGGCTGCTGTACCGGCGCATAGAGGCGCACAACGACCTGCTGGAACAGACGGTGCGGGAACGGACCGCCGAGCTGCGCGCAAGCGAGGCCCGCTATCGCAGCCTCACGGAACTCGCCTCCGACTGGTACTGGGAGCAGGACGAGCACGGGAGCTTCAGCAAGGTCTCCGGTCCGGTGCTGGAGATGCTGGGCATCCGGGTCGACGCCCTCGATGGCGATTCGCGCGCAGTCGAAGTGGCCGGGTGGAACGAGGCCGAGCGAAAGGTGCTGCGGGAAACCATCGCGGCCCGGCAGCCCTTCCTGGATTTCATCTTCACCCGCGTCAACGAGGATGGCGCGCAGCAAACGTTCCAGGTCAGCGGCGAGCCCATGTTCGACCAGCAGTGCCGCTTCATCGGTTATCGGGGTATCGGGGTGCAGCTGAACAGCGGAAAACCGCCGTCACTCGAATGACGGTGAGCCATGTCAGCGCCCCACAGCCCCAACCAGAACCACCTGATCGCCGCGCTGCCAGACGCGGAGTTCGAGAGGGTTGCGGCGCACCTCCAATTGATCCCGATGCCGCTCGGTGCCATGGTCTATGAACCGGGTGAACAGCTGGAGTACGCCTGCTTTCCCACCACCGCCATCGTCTCCCTGCACTATGTCATGGAGTCAGGCGCTTCGGCTGAGACCGCGAGCGTGGGCAACGAGGGCGTCGTGGGCGTGGCCCTGTTCATGGGCGGTGATACCACGCCGAGCTCGGCGGTGGTGCAGGCCGCGGGCCACGGGTACCGGCTGGAGCGCGGCCTGCTCCGGCGGGAGTTCCGCCGCGCCGGACTCCTGCAGAACCTGCTGCTGCGCTACACCCAGGCGCTGATGACCCAGGTGACCCAGACCGCCGCCTGCAACCGGCATCACTCGGTGGAGCAGCGGCTGAGCCGCTGGCTCCTGTTGGCCATTGATCGCTCCCCCTCGAGCGAGCTGATTGTCACCCACGAGCTGATGGCCGGCATGCTTGGCGTGCGTCGGGAAGGGATTACAGAGGCAGCCGGTCGCCTCCAGCATGCCGGTTGCATTCGCTACCGGCGGGGCCACATAGCGGTCCTGGATCGGACTCGGCTCGAGACCCGCGCCTGCGAGTGCTACGCCGTGGTCCGGAAGGAACTCGACCGCCTGCTCGCCGACGTTCAATACCGGCAAAGCGCCGAGGCATAGCGTGCCGGTTTCACTGCTCATGGGCGATAACCCTGGTCGTCGAGACTTGCCCAGGGCGGTGGGGCTCATCGCTGCT
>JAKLLP010000174.1 GCA_023150055.1 Gammaproteobacteria bacterium
AGTTCATTTCGCACCCGCTCGGGATCCGCGTCAGGTTTGTCGATCTTGTTGATCGCGACAACGATCGGCACTTCCGCCGCCCTCGCATGCTGGATGGCTTCCTCGGTTTGCGGCTTTACGCCGTCGTCGGCGGCTACGACCAGCACCACTATGTCGGTCACCTTCGCACCACGCGCTCGCATTGCGGTAAACGCCTCGTGACCGGGCGTATCGAGGAACGTAATCCGTCCGTCCTGCCCCGTCTCAACCTGGTAAGCGCCAATATGCTGGGTGATTCCGCCGGCTTCTCCAACCGCCACGTTCGCACTACGAATGTGATCGAGCAGGGAGGTCTTGCCATGATCGACATGCCCCATGATCGTTACCACTGGCGGCCTCGCGCGCTCATCGCCAGTCGCGGTCGCTGTCTTGAGGATCTCGTGCTCGATGCCCATGTCACGCACGGGCTTCGCGGTATGCCCCAGGTCCTCGACGACCAGCGTGGCAGTGTCCTGATCAAGGACTTGATTTATGGTTGCCATGACCCCTAGCTTCATCAGGCTCTTGATTAGGTCACTGCTCTTGACAGCCATCCGCTGCGCAAGCTCCGAGAGCTTGATGGATTCCGGAATCTCGACCTCGCGAACCACTGGTGTAGTCGGCCGCTCAAATCCGTGCCTGGAATCGACGGCTACGGTGCCCGACCGTCGCACGGTACGCTTTTTCTTGCGTCGGCCACTGATGTCTCCGGTGACATGCAGCTCCTGCCGGCCGTAACGGGTCGCCTTCTTATCTCCCGTGCCGCGTTCGGGCACTGCATCGGCCGACTTCGCGCGTCGCTTCGGCTCCGTGCCGGCCGGCGCCGGCTCCGGACGCTGCACGGTCTCACCCTGACGCCGATCTTTTTCCGCCTGACGCGCCTCTTCCTCGGACCTCCGACGGACCGCTTCTGCTTCCTCGGCCCTGATCCGGGTCTCGTTCGCGATGCGTTCCTGTTCGGCCTTCTCATGCTCGAGCCGCTCGCGCTCACGCCTCTCGACCTCCAGGCGGGCCTCCTCCTCAGCGCGACGTTGCCGGTCCAGCTCTTCCTGTTGCTGTCGGGCCTCCTTTTCCAACTCGTCACGCTTGACGTAGGTCCGCTTGCGGCGCACCTCGACGGTAACGGACCGGGCGCTGCCTTTCATACCAGACAGCTTGAGCTCGCTGTGAGTGCGCCGTTTAAGCGTGATCTTTTTTGGAGCAGCGCCCGGCTCCGTTTTGACGCGACCGTGACTGCGCTGCAGAAAGGTCAGCAGCTCCATTTTGGCGTCTTCGCTGATGACATCATCAGCACTCGCCACCTCGATTCCGGCAGCGCCAAGCTGAGTCAGCAGAACGTCTACTGAAACCTTCAACACCTGTGCAAACTGGGCAACGGTCACGTCAGACATGGGCTTGCTCCGCTATGACGGCTCCGCAACGCCAACCCCGGCCTGAGCTTCCTCGAACCAGTGGGCGCGGGCAGCCATGATCAACCGTCCCGCGAGTTGCGGATCCAGTTCCTCGATATCGGCAAGGTCGTCAACAGCCTGCTCGGCAAGATCCTCCCGGGTGACGATGTTCCGAGCGGCCAGCTTCTGCGCAATTTCGCCAGTCATTTCATCAAGGGCGAGAAGGTCATCCGCGGGCTCGACACCCTCGATTTTCTCCTCGTTGGCGATAGCCTGAGTAAGCAGGACATCGCGGGCCCGACTGCGCAGCTCATCGACTATCTGCTGGTCGAACTCCTCGATACCCAACAGCTCAGAGGCAGGCACATACGCAATCTCCTCGATTGTCAGGAAGCCTTCCTGCACGAGAATCAGCGCGACGTCCTCATCGACATCGAGCTGCTTCATGAAGAGCTCAACGATCGCTCGGGCCTCACTCTCGCTCTTCTCCTCGGCAGCCGTCTCACTCATCACATTGAGCTCCCACCCGGTGAGCTCGCTCGCGAGTCTGATATTCTGACCGCCGCGGCCGATTGCCTGAGACAGCTTGTCCTCCGCAACCGCAATATCCATGCTGTGAGACTCCTCGTCGACGACGATACTGCTCACCTCGGCTGGCGACATTGCATTGATGACGAACTGCGCGGGGTTCTCGTCCCATGGAATGATATCGACGCGCTCCCCGGCAAGCTCATTTGAAACCGCGGTTACACGCGAGCCACGCATGCCGACGCACGCTCCGACCGGGTCAATCCGGGCGTCGTTACTCTTCACCGCAATCTTGGCGCGCAGCCCTGGATCCCGGGCAGCGCCCAGAATCTCGATCAGTCCCTGCCCCACCTCCGGCACCTCAATCTTGACGAGTTCCACGAGGAATTGCGGAGAGGTGCGAGTGAGAAAAAGCTGCGGACCGCGCAACTCGGACCGAACCTCGCGCAGCAGCGCCTTCATGCGGTCCTGCGTCCGGACCGGCTCTCTCGGAATCATGTTCTCTCGCGGAATAAAGCCCTCAGCATTGCTTCCAAGATCGATGAACACTCCGTTCCGGTCGACGCGCTTGACCACACCGCTGAGCAACTGGCCGACTCGCTCCGAGTACTCCTCGACGACCTTGCGTCGCTCGGCTTCACGGACCTTCTGCACGATGACCTGCTTAGCGGCTTGCGCCGCGATCCTTCCGAACTCGACCGACTCGATCGGAACCTCTACATAACCGCCGGGTTCCGCTGCCGGATCGATATCGACGGCATCGATCATTCGCAGTTCTTTTTCGGGGAACTCGAGTTCGGTGGACTCGTCGGCGAAGACCTTCCAGCGTCGGAAGGTCTCGTAATCGCCGGTCTTCCGGTCGATGCTGACGCGAGCGTCCATATCCTCCCCTTGGCGTTTGCGCGTGGCCGATGCGAGCGCCGCCTCGAGGGCCTCGAAGATGATCTCCTTCTCGACGCCTTTCTCGTTGGATACGACATCAACCACATTCAGAATATCTTTGTTCATGATCGACAATTCTCTAAGCTATGACGCCTTCGCCGCTTTGCCAAAGTCGGGAACCAGCCGCACGGACTCGACATCCGCAACAGGAAAGCTCTGAATATCATTGTCACATTTCAGGCTGAGACGCTCGTCGTTCCGGTCGACCAGAATCCCGCGAACACGTCGTCGCCCGTCGATAATTCTGCGTAACTGCACCTGCACCTGCGCTCCGGTGTGACGCTCGAAATGCGCCGGTTTGACCAGGCGACGGTCCAGCCCTGGGGACGAAACCTCGAGCGTGTAAATGCCCGGAATCACATCAGCAACATCCAGCACGCTACTAACCTGGCGACTGACGGCTTCGCAATCGTCGACCGTCACGCCACCGTCAGCGTCGATAAACACCCGCAACAGCTGCCGACCCTTGCCGACATGCATCTCGAGGTCAGCAAGCTCGAAGCCCAGGCCAGCAACGGCTGGCTCCAGCATTTGCACGAGTTGCTGCCGCGAAACCGCCATGTCATCAGAGCCTCGCCTCAGGCCGCGCCTCTTTGGCCGACGCAAAAACAAAAAATGGGCCAAAGGCCCATCTGCATCCACCTGCATTCCCGTCCGCAGCCGCCCTCTAGGCGGTCGCAGATCGCATGGGCTGCATCCAATAAACAAATAGCCCCTCACGGGGCTATTGACCACCAGAAACTGGTAGCGGGGGCTTGCTACCGGGATTACAGGCAGAGGGCTATATCGAGATCCCTCTGCTGTAGGCCGGCGCCCCGACCCTCGCCACGGCGGGCATTGTACCGGAAGCCGCAGCCGCGGGTAACCCCTTTTTCGGCCCCGGCCCTGCGGCATTCCGGCCCCCCGGCACCCGGCCGCCTTCGTCGTCAGCCTCAACCTGCACCGCAGACACGGGAATACCAGGGCGACGACCCGCTTGGGTTCGTAGTATCCCTGAATCTGCGCCGCCGACATCTCACGGACGCGCAGCGCGCCGTCCTTGCGCTCGACCTGCTACCTCACCTCGAGCAGGAGGCGAAACAACGGCAGGGCACGCGGAACGACATTCAGGCAAGAATGCCTGAAGGTGCAGCTTGGACGGGCCAAGCCCGCGAACAGGCAGCCGACGCTGTAGGCGTGAGTCCGCGCTATGTCTCGTACGCCAAGCGAATCAAGGCGCAGGCCTGAGCGTCAGCCGTTCGTCCGGTCCGCGGCCAGCGCCCGACCGAGTCCGCACAGGGCGACGTCAAACCACGTTCCGGCGGCGTTGCTGCGCTGGCAGGTGGCCCAGTCGATGCGCTCCACGTCGCCGAATCTGAGCACGCAGGGCGCGTTGCTGCGGGGATAGTACGGACTGAGCCAGTCGCCGGTATCGGTGCCGACATGGAGTTCGCCGGCGCGGCGGGACTCGTGGGCGAAGTACTCGAACGCCGCACGGCGCAACGCGCTGCGGAACTCCGCGGTCGAGCCGGCGGAGAATTCAACCGCGTAGCTGTGGCCGTTGGAGATCCTCAGGCGCATGTCGTCAGTCTAACAGCCCGTCGCCGTCGAGCCGGCGGAGAGTATGCGCATACATTCGGCCTCGGTGAGATGCCTTGCCGGGTCGATGGTGGCAATGCTGCCGGACGGGAATGCGGCCTCGATCTCAGCCACCGATTCCGCCGGGCGGCCGAAGCGGCGCTCGAACAGCCGGTGGGCGGCCTCAGTCTGCAACCGCTGGTAGTCCCGCCGCTGCCGGTCGAGCCACTCGCGCTCAAGATCGGTGAAGGATGCCACGGGCGGGAATCATACCGCGCCCGCCCGGAAACGGCTGCGCAGGATCGCGCAGGCGCCACGATCGCCACCCTACCCGGTAGGTGAGCATCCCCGGAAATCAGGGTGCATGACGCGCTCGAACTGGCGCCGCGCCCATTCCACATCGTCAGCGTCGGGCATGATGAACTGCACGACGGGGTGAATCCGCACCAGCAGGCGACCGTCACGCACCACGGCGCCGCGCTCGATCAGCAGCCGGTCAATCTGCGAATCATCCGCATACAGGCCGGCGGCCTGCATCGCGTCGAGCGGGGCCTTCAACACGTTGTCGAGATCGCGGCGCCGGCGGTCCGGCGGGTGCGCATGGATCACGACGGCGAGCCGGTCAGCGTCGAATCGGTGCGCACCAGCGACAGCAGCAGCGACCGCGTGACGGTACGCGCGGCCCTCGCGGGAGATCAGGGTACGGCCGTGCAGATTGCGCCAGTACCGATTGACGGACGGCGGCCAGGGGAGCGTGAGAATCAGTGCACGGCCTCGATGTCGGCGTAACTGGCGCGCACGATCC
>JAKLLP010000175.1 GCA_023150055.1 Gammaproteobacteria bacterium
GCGGCGCAGGCCGCGCTCGATCTGCAGGTGATGCTGCTCAGCGAAGAAGATGGACCGGGTTGGCGTGGACTCCTCGGCCGGCTGGATCGTGAGCGGCTCACGCAGCTGCTCGCGGGGCTCGATCCGGCACGAAGCGTGGCCCTGATCTGCGGGCCTGGACCCATGATCACCGTCGTTTCGGACCTGCTGCTCGAACTCGGCATGCCGATGGACCGGGTAGTCTACGAACGTTTCGACTACGCGAGCGGCAGCTCGTCGCGCCAGGACCGCAGACGCATGCGACGCTTCATTGGCGCGAGCGCGGTGCTGGCGCTCGGTCTCGCCGTGTTCGTGATCCTCATCGCCTGAGCGGGGTTTGCAGGGGCCGGACTTCTCCGGGGGCCCCGGTACGGAGCCCTGCCCGGTAGGCCGCGAGAATCGCCGGGCGGCGCTCGCGCTCAGCGCGACGCATCCTTCGCTTCGCTCCCGAAGTTCATGCTGACCGATACGGACACCACGCCTACGTCGTAGTCCGGCCACTGGCCGCCCAGCCCGAGCAGTCGCGGCAGCGTATCGGCTGCGACGGCGTCACGGCTCCAGTCGCTTACCGCATAGTGCTCACGGATGTAGCGCAGCAGCAGCGAAAGACGCTCCCGCAGGCGGTAGCGGGCCTCGGCCTCGAAGCGGTGCCTGCGTGTGTCGAGGTCAGGAAAAAAACTGTCGCTGCCGCTCTGGCGCAGCACGATGCCGCTTTCCGTCGCCGCGTAGGTGTAGCCGAGCCATAGATCAATCCGCCCGAGCCATTGCGGCCGTTCGAGGGCGACACTGGCGATACGGGTCTCGTCACCCTGCTCGGCGTGCCAGTCGGAACTCGAAAATGTCTGGCTGCCGGCCTGCCGGGATTCGATGTCCTCGAAACCGGCGGCGGCGGTGAGTACCACGCCGGCAGGCAGGGCAAGATTCGCATCGGCATTGACGCTGGTGTGGGTCGCCTCCTGCAGCCCGAGCGGACTCGACCGATAGTCGTCGTCGCTGCGCCTGACCGTGAGCCCGGCGTCGAGGGGGCCGTCCGGGTAGAGCGCCAGCGCGAGTTCGATCATGTCGCGGTCGCGATCGGCCAGGTTGTACTTGCGCAGGAGCGGGTTCTGCGCGGGCTGTGTCTCCGGCACGGGTCGATAATCGGACACGTCGCGGTCTGCGACCACGTAGCGCAGGTGGACATCAGCGCGATCGCCGAGGCGCAGCTGCGCGCGTCCCCAGATCTCGTCTTCCTCGGCACGATCCACCTCGGCGAAATCTCGCTCCATGACCTCGCGTCCCCAGCCAAGCGCGGTGCTGATTGGCTGTCTCAGGCGGTACTCCCCCGAGAACCCGACCCGGTAGCGTTGATAGCCGTAGGCGAGATTCTCGCGTTCGCCCGGCGTGGTCGTGTCGGTGACGGCGTATTGCCAGGTGGCTATCGGCGTGTCGTTGTCACGCTCGTCGTAGACGTACTCGCTGCCGAGCCGCAGTCGGGGCAGGGGACGTGAACTCAGCCGCAGGTCCGCGTGCACGGTGTCCGCCCGTGCGTTCGCCTCGGCGCGCGCCGGGGCGAGGGCGACGTTCGGGTTCAGGCTTATGGCCGTCAGCGGCTCGTCCTGCTCCATGCGGCCGAGCATCAGGTTGCCGCTCAACTGCGTCTGAAGCGGTAGCCGGTAGTGTCCGCCGAGGGCGAGCTGGTGAAATTCATTGTCCGGCTTGGGCGCGATCTCCCCCTGGTCGGCACCGGGCGCCGGCGCGATAAACGGGTTCTGGAACCTGAGCGCGGATGCGCCGTTGGCAAAATAGGATCCGTGGTAGCCGAGTTGCGCTCCCCAGCCTTCCCGCGCGTAACGCAGCCCGGCATCGATGCCGTGGGTGTCGTAATCGACCGGGCTGGGCAGTTCGGACGCCAGCGTGAGGAAGCTGGCGCTGGCGAGCCCGGTACCCCTTTTGCGGTCGTATCTGTAATCGAGGTCGTAGCTCAGCCGCTCGCGGGAACCGAGCGCGAGGGTAAAGCGGAAGCGGTCCCGGTCCGTGCCGAGGTCGACGTCGCGCAACGCGGCCGGAAGCGCCGTCATGCCTGCCGTTGCCGGCGCCTGTATCCAGCCGGGCGGCAGTGTGAGTGCTGATCCGCCTGCCCCGTCGAACACGGTTCGGGTCGCTTCCAGGGCGTAGCTCGGGATACGGTCATAACCGAGGCGCAGCGAATATCGCCCCGGTTCGCCGCCGGCGAGGCCGAGCGCGCGCGCCTCGAGTCCGAGATCCGTGGCTTCGAGATGCCACCACCGACCGGCATCGCCCTGCAGTCCGAGTGCGAGGTTGCCGACGCACGTAGCCGACCCCGATCTCCGTGACGCCGCGCGAGTCCGCGGCAGTTGCGGCAATCGCCGTCGAGGCACAGAGCACGGCGAGCAACCGGGCGCCAGTTCTCATCGCTGCTATCTCATCAGCGTGATGCCGGAGGGGTGGTTGCTGCCGTGCACCTGGGTGTGGCAGTTCATGCAACTGCCGGCGAGCAGCAGCGGCGAGGGCGAGCCCGACCCGGCCAGCCCGCCCGGGCTTCCGGCGATGCTCGAGTGTCCGGCCTGGCTATGACACTGCTGGCAGAGCAGCGGGGCACGGCGGGCGAGCATCCCCGGGTGGTTGGAACCGTGGGAGGCGTGACACAGCGAGCAGTCTTCGGCAGCCGGCGCATGCTCGAACAGGAACGGTCCGCGCTTTTCGGCATGACAATCGAAGCAGGTCTCGTTGAGCGTTGGCCGGCGCAGCTCGAAGGCGGTCGCCGAGCCGTGCGGCGCATGACAATCGCTGCAGGCGATGCGTCCCTCGCGCAGCGGATGACGGTAAGGCTTCTGTACCTCGGCGCGCTGTCGGCGGTGGCAGTCGAAACATATTGCCGACTGTGCCGCCGCGTTCCCGAGTGGTTCGCGCGGCGCATGGGCGAGGTGGCAGGCGGCGCAGGGCACGTCGTTCGATTCGTGGCGGCTGCCTGTCCAGTCGCTGGCGGCCTCCACGTGACAACCGAGGCAGGCGCGGTCCTGGTCGGCGGCAGGAGACGTCGAGCGAGTGCCGAAAGCGAGGATCGCACCCGCGCCATCGGCGGGATGGTTCCCGTTCTGGCGATGGCAGCTTTCGCAGCCGATCCCGGTGGTCGCGCCGTGCGCGCTGCCGGTCGGCATCGCGGCCTGCGCCTCGCGATGGCAGGCGAGGCACCGGGAGTCGGCCGGCGTGGTATCGGCCACCGCCGTCCCGCCCGCCAGGAATACCGCCAGCGTGAGCCAGCCCCACCTGGCGAGGGTCTTCATTGCAACCCGTGAATGGCTGCCGTGTCGGCGATCCGGCCCGGGCCGTGGCAGACGTCACAGGTCTCGATGACGGTGCCGCGCGCGGCCGAGACCAGGATACCTTCCGCAGTCTGCGCGGCGTCGAAGGCACCGCCGTTCTGCTCCATGTGCGCGACGGCAGCCGCGCGGTCGTGGCAGCCGAAGCAGGCGGAGGTGTTGGGCGTGATGCGCGTGTCATCGAGCGGGCTTGCGCGATCCGCGCCGCTGTCGATGGTCGTGCCGAGCGCAAAGGCGCCGACCGGATAGTAGCTGCCGGGACGGTGACAGCCGGTGCAGGTCGCGAGTCGGCCCGGGTAGACGACCGCGCTGAAGTCGACTGGTGCGCCGAAGAAATCGTAGACGATGTAGCCGCCCTCGCGCACGGTGCCGGCATGCAGTGCGTGGGTCATGTACTTCATCTCGATGGACTCCTCGCGCTTGCCGTCGGGCGCGTTCGAGCCATCCACCCCGGCCTGCACACGCTTCGCGATGTCGGTGGCATTGGCGGTGTGACAGGTGAGGCAGTTCACGATGTCGTCAGTGCGGTTCGCGCCATGCAGGCTCAGTGACTGGTGACAGTCGTTGCAGCGCGCGAGGTCCACCACCTGCCGACGCGGCACCGGAGCCGGGTCCGTGATGAGGAAGAATGCCGACGCATTGGTGATCGGGATGCGTTCCGGTGAGCTGCTCCCTGCCACGTCGAGCGCCGCGCGCCCCTCCAGACCGACGACGCCGGAGCCGGTGATGTCGCCCGGTATGGCCGTGGCCGCTGTGGCGTTGTAGCTGCCGTCGCCATTGGCAGTCGCGGTGGCGAGTGCGTCGATGCGCACCGGCTGACCCGGTGCGCCACTGGAGCCGCTCCCGGCGTTGCTGATTTCAATGGTGTTCCAGGCGATATTGATGTTGACGGCGCTCGACGACGGCGTGGTGAACGGCGCGTCCGCCCGGATGTCCCAGAACGCATCGTCACGGGTCGGGTCGGTGACGGAGAAACGCACCACCGGGAATTGCCCGGGCGCCGTCGCGCTCACGCCGAGGAGGTTGAAGCGAAATGCCCGGGCGGCGTCCTGCTCCGGGATGCGGTGAGTCCGGTCCGCGCTCGCGGGACTGTTGCGGTCATGGCAGATCCCGCAGTCGCTGTTGCCTGCCGGTATTCCCGTCGCGTGGTTGGTGCCGGTCGCAAAATCGACGTCGTCGTGGCAGGAGCCGCAGGCCTCGATGGTCGGCACGTCGATCCAGTTGCCGGCCTCGGGCGTGGCCGGGTCCGACTCGTCATGGCAGTTGCGGCAGTTCCGGATGTCCTGCGGGTAGATCACCGACGAGTAGTCGTGTTTGCGGTCGAGGAAGCCCCAGAGCGCATACTCTCCGCCGGCGAGGACGCTCGGCAGGCCGGCTCCGCGATGGATCTTGTGGATCATCACGGTCTCGTCGACCGTGTTGCCGCTGTTCGCATCCGCGGAGCCCGGGTTGTGGCAGGTGACACAGTACTGGTGCTGAAAGCGGGCACCGCCGTGCAGCGACAGGTTCTCATGGCAGCGATTACAGGCGGCATCGCTGACGATCTCGCGGCCGAAGATGCCGGTCGTCGCGCCGTCGGCGGGACGAAACGTGTACACCGGGTTGGCAACCGGCGCGAAACCCCGGATCTCCAGGCCGACGCGATGCGTGAGGGACGGCTCGTAAGGGACACCCGGGACAGCGGTGACGTCCGTCGCGAAACTGTAGCTGTAGCGGCCGTCGCCATGATCGCTCAGGGTGCCGAGCGCGCCGTTCTCGGTCGTCGCCTGCAGCTTGTCCTCGGTACCCGGGCCAACGCTTCCTGCCTGCTCGGTGATGTTGATATAGCTCTGCCAGGCGCTCGAGTTGCCATCCGCGCCCGGAGTAAGGCGTGCGATCGTGAAGCCGACCGCCG
>JAKLLP010000176.1 GCA_023150055.1 Gammaproteobacteria bacterium
AGACGACCTTCTGTAAAAGGGGCAAGCGCTTATGCGATTCACGGAAAAGACGCTGCTGGCACTCAAGCCGAAGGCCGCCGCCTACACGGTGACGGAAACCGGCGTGAGCTCGGATATGCGCGGCTTGCAGATACGGGTGGAGCCGACTGGCACCAAGACCTTCCGATTCCGCCACAAGATCGACGGCAGGGAGCGGCCGATCCGGTTGGGCGGCTACCCGACGATGACCATTGCGGAAGCACACCGCCAGGTACAGGCCTACCGGGAGCAGATCGGCAAGGGCATTGACCCGGTGGCCGAGCGGGAGGCGACGAAGCAGGCCAACCGCAGCGCGCCGACCGTGCAGCACCTTTTCGAGGACTTCCGCGATTACTACCTGCGCCGCAAGCGCAAGCGCCCGGCCGAAGCCGAAGCGATCCTCGAGAACCACGTTCTGCCGGACTGGATGCACCGCAAGGCGAAGTCGATCACGCGCCGGGAGATCATCGAGCACGTCCGCGACCTGGCCGAGAAGAACGGGCCACGCATCGCCGAAGTCACCAAAGGCCTCATTGGTCAGATGTTCGGTTACGCCGTTGATACCGGCCTGCTGGACGCCAGTCCGGCAAGCCGCATTCCGGTCATCGGCAGCCGTGGCGCGAAGCGCGAGCGCATCCTGACGGACGACCAGATCAAGGCCTTCTGGAATGCGCCAATAAATGCCATGCCGCAGATACGTGCGGCGCTGCGGCTACTGTTAGCGACCGGCCAGCGGCGGCAGGAAGTCGCACTGGCGAGATGGGAGCACATCGACCGCAAGACGAAAACGTGGCTGATACCGGCCGAGAACAGCAAGAACGGCAGGGCGCATTCGGTCCCGCTGTCCCGGCTGGCGCTCGACCTGCTCGACGAGCTCGCCGCGGCTGGTCGGCGCAAGCACAAGGGTGGCACAGAATCGGTTTCCACGTATGTGGTGCCGTCGCGGCTGCTCGACGATCAACCGATAGAGCCGCTGGCGCTCACCCGCGCCGTGCGCAACAACAGGGACGTTTACGGCTTCGACTTTACACCGCACGACCTGCGGCGCACTTGCGCAAGCGGCATGGCCGCGCTCGGCACGTCGCGGCTGGTGGTGGGGAAGGTGCTCAATCACACCGACGACAGCGTGACGGCGATCTATGACAGGCACGACTACGCCGACGAGAAGCGGCAGGCGCTCGACACCTGGGCGGCGCATCTGCAAGCGGTGATCGCCGGGGAGAAGTCGAAGGTCGTGCCGATGAAGAATCGAAGCCGGCGGGCTGCGCGATGAGGCGGCCGAAAAAAGAAGCGCCCCGCATGGCGATTCGGCCAACGATAACCGCGCTCTCGGTGCAGGAAATGGCGCGGCTCTGCCGCAACTGCCCGCCGAACTGGCGCAGCTTCAGCGCCGGGCTCAAGCGCGAGTATGAGCGGACTGCCGATCCTGCATTACCGGCGAAAATCTGTGCGATTGCCGTGCGATTGCGGCGCCCCGCGCCGGCGTGGGCTGCGGCATGGTTATCTGCCGGGCTCGAGGCCACGATTCGCGATGATGGCAATGCGGACCAGCACTTCGGCTTTGCGTCGCGCGGCCGTGGGCGGCGCACAGCGGTGCAAAGACGCGCTGCACAGTCATGCGACGACTTCATAGCCGCAGTCATGCCGGCCGCAATTGAGCACACCGGCAGCCCGGAAAACGCCGCCGAGCTCGTCCAGAAAGCCTTCACGAAGAATTTCCGAATCACGCTGAGTGCCGACACAGTCCTTGACTACTGGCGGCGCCGATTGCGTCCACGGGCTGGGAAAAAGAAAGGCGTTCTGCCTACATAGCTAGGCGACGGCAACTGCGGGAACCTTCCGTCAACAACGGCGAGGAGGTCCCCCCGTGTTCGACCCCGAAAGACTTTTCACGAAACCGGCCATCGGCCGCCAGATCGGCCGCAGCACCCGCTGCCTCGACTTGTGGCGCGAGCGAGGCCTGCTGCCTAAGCCTGACGTTCTGCTTGGCGGCAAGCAGCCCGCGTGGTGGGGCCGCACCTTGAACGAATCGCCGGCCTTCGCACCGGCGACGCCGACGGCGCCGGAGGCCGGAGGCCGCGCCGCATGACGCGGAAAAAAGAACGGCCCCGCCGGCTGGTGACCGGACAGGGCCGCATATCTCATCATCACGCGCCGACAGTCTACCCCACCGGCGCGCCGCGAACACCAGCGAGGCCGCGCCGTGAGCGCCGCTGACGCACTGCTCGCCCGGCTCGACCGCGTGCGCCCGGCTGGTGACGGCCGCTGGATGGCCCGCTGCCCGGCGCATGAGGACCGCGGGCCGAGCCTGTCGATTCGCGAGCTTGACGACGGGCGCCTACTGGTGCACGACTTCGGCGGCTGTGCAGCGGCGGACGTGTTGGCCGCCGTCGGGCTGGAATTTTCCGACCTGTACCCCGATCGCCCGAAGGATCACCGCGCCGCCGGCGTGCGGCCGAATCATTGGCACGCGGCCCGCGAGGCGCTGGCGAGCCTGGCACCGGACGCGCTGCTGGTGGCGATCGCGGCCGAGACATTGGCCGGCGGCGTGCCGCTGACACGGCCGGACCGCGACAGGCTCACTAAGGCTTCGGGCCGCATCCGGCGGGCCGTCGGGATGGTGCAGCGGTGAGTCTCAAGCCGAAGCACGGCAAGCCGCACGGGCAAATTGACGTGGACGTGCTGGAATCGGCCGCGTGGAATTCGCTGCCGCATTTTGCGCGCGTGCTATGCATCGCCATCGCGGCGAATTTCCGTGGCGGCGACAACGGCAGTCTGACCGCGACCTGGCCGACCGCGAGAAAGCGCGGGATTCGATCCTACGGCCAGTTCACCAAAGGGCTGGCACTGCTACAGGACCGCGGCCTAATCATCAAAACCGTGCAAGGCGAGCAACGCGGCGTGCGACCGCTGCCGAGCCGCTATGCGATCACCTGGAAACCGATCAACGAGCGCCGCGACGGCGGCTATGAGTTCGGCATCGTTGCTACCCGGATCGCACCTGACAACTGGCGAGACTGGCAGCCGTCCGTGCACGAGGCGGCCGCCAAGGCGCAACGGTCCGCCGCGCTCGCAGCGCGATTCAGCAAGGGGCGCCAAACGACGACCAACCCGAAACCACCTGTGGTTCCGGCTTCAAAAAAAGACCCGAAACCACCTGTGGTGGATGCCGAAACCACGGGTGGTTTCGGAAAACGCCGATTCCCGAAACCACGGGTGGTGGCAAGGGCCGAAACCACGGGTGGTTCGCTATATAGATATCTACGCGAAGCGTCTATTCCAGCGGAGGACGAATGACGGCGAATTCCACGCCAACCCGACCGCCGCGGAAGCCTGCCACCTGCCGGCATACGCGCACGGTTCACCTGCTCGATGCTGGCGGCTACCTGTTCGCGTTCTGGTGCCGGGACTGCGGCGCGCTGCGAGTTACCGCCCGCGTGGAGGACGTTCCCGGCGAGCCGTCGGCTTACACCTGTAGCGGTGGCCGCTGGCGCAAGCCGAGGTGCCGGCCGTGATCCTTCGCGATTACCAGTCCGCCGCGCTCGCCCGGCTCGCCGCTGCTTTCGCGTCCGGCTGCCGCGCGCCGCTGCTGGTGGCGCCGACCGGCTCCGGTAAGACGGTGATCGCAGCCGAGGCGATCCGCCGTGAAGTCGCTGCCGGTGGCTCGTGCCTGTTTCTCGCGCCGCGCCGTGAACTCGTCCACCAGACCTGCGAAAAACTCGACGCGCTCGGCGTCGCCTATGGCGTGCTGCTCGCCGGCGACCAGCGCGTGAACCTGTATGCGACGGTGCAAGTCGCGAGCGTTGACACGCTGCTTTCTCGCGTCGTGCGTCGCTCGCGTCTGGCGCTGCCGCGCTTCGACCTGGTACTGGTGGACGAAGCGCACCTGGGCGTTACCGCCGCCCGCCGAACGCTGCTCGAGAACTGGCCAGACGCTCGGCGTATCGGCCTGACCGCGACGCCGACCCGCAAAGACGGCCGCGCGCTCGGCCTGCTCTACGACGCGCTGCTCGAAGTCGCCACACCGGCCGAACTGACCGCCGCCGGCCACCTGGTCCCGGCGCGGTATTTTTCGGTGAGCGAGCCGGACCTTGGCCGCGTGCGCACTGTCGCGGGCGAGTACCACGCCGGCGAGCTCGACCGCGTAATGAACCGGCCGGCACTGCTCGGCGACGTGGTGACGCATTGGCTCCGGCACGCGGGCGACCGCCGCACCGTCGTTTTCGCGACTTCGATTGCGCATAGCGTCGCACTGGCGGCTGAGTTCTCCGCGCGCGGCGTGGCTGCCGAGCACATCGACGGCGATATGCCGACGGCTGCACGCGGCGCGCTGATGCAGCGATTCCGCGTCGGCGGCACGCAGGTCTTGTGTAACTGCTTCGTCGCGAGTTACGGGCTCGACGTGCCGGAAATTCAGTGCGTCGTGATGGCGCGTCCGACGCGATCGCTGATGCTGTATCTACAGATGCTCGGCCGCGGCCTGCGACCGGCGGACGGCAAGGCCGACTGCCTCGTGCTCGACCACGCGGGCAACGTGCACCGGCACGGTTTTGCGACCGATGAGCGGCTATGGACGCTCGACGGTGACCGCGCGCTGGTAACGCCGGACCGATCCGATACCCGCGGCGATCCGGTCGAAACGAAGATGCTCACCTGTCCCGACTGCCAGTGCGTGTTCACCGGCTCGCGGACGTGTCCCGAGTGCGGCTATTACTTCGCCCCGCGCGGCCGGCGCGTCGAAACAATCGACGGCGAACTCGTGGAGATCGGCGCGCACTCGACCGAGGACGAACGCGACAAAATGCAGTTCTTCCTTGAGCTTCGCGGCTTCGCTGCTGAAAAGCGTTTCAAGGGCGGCTGGTCGGCGCACAAGTACCGCGAGCGGTTCGGCGTGTTCCCGCCGTGGTCGTGGAATGACCTGCCGGCCGCCGTGCCGGGCATCGTGACGCGGCGATGGGTTCAGTCCCGATATATCGCCTGGCGCAAGGCGCGCGAGACTGTCCCGGCGTTCCCGCCGTCGCACTCGCCGCTGCCGCCGGCGTATGCCAGCGCTACGGGCGGGCCGTGACACTCGCGCCCGTGCTGCCGTTCCGCCGCCGGCCGGCACCACCCCGGCCGGCACCAGTTCCACCATCCCCGGCGCCGCTGCCGCCGGTTCCGCCGGCTGCCTGATTGGAGGTATCACCATGTTCACGCTGCTCATCCTGCTCC
>JAKLLP010000177.1 GCA_023150055.1 Gammaproteobacteria bacterium
ACCGAGATCCGACAATGACAACTCCTGCGTGCTGTGGGTGTCGGCGCCCGGGTTCAGTATCCTGCTGCCCGGTGATATTGGCAGGCGCCGTGAGGAGGCGCTCGTCACTGCCGGGCTGATCGGGGCAGCCGATGTCGTGGTGGCGCCTCATCATGGCAGCCGTACCTCCTCGGGCAGTGCGCTGGTCCGGGCAACCCGTCCCCGTCTTGCCGTGTTCTCTGCCGGGCATCGCAATCGCTGGGGCTTTCCGGCCCCCGAGATTCGGCGTCGCTGGATACAGGGTGGAGCCTGTATTCTCGAGACCGCAACGACCGGTGCGATCGTGCTCGTCTCGTCTGACAGGGGCACACCGGTCATAGGCCGGCGCGAGCGTATCGATGGGGCGCACCTGTGGAGCACCGGTGACCGCGCCGGCACCGTCTGTCCGGGAGTGACCGGCGACGAATCTTCTGCGGGCGTGGGTTAAACTGTGGCTGGCTGAGAAGGTTATAGTTTCGTCGAGAAGGCGTTTCGGGGCTGCGAGTTCATGCTGGAGATCATCAAGGCCGGCGGCTGGCTGATGGTGCCGATCGTCGGCTGTTCCGTGCTGGCCCTGGCCATCGTGCTCGAACGGGCATGGACGCTGCAGCGGCGGCGCGTGTTGCCCGAGGACCTTACCCGCCAGGTCTGGGAATGGGTAAGTCGTAACGAGCTTCACCATCGGCACATTCAGTCCCTGCAGGAAGGTTCACCCCTCGGGCGGATCCTTGCTGCGGGACTGGTCAACCGCAATCGTGACCGCCAGATCATGAAGGAAGGTATCGAGGACACCGGTCGCCACGTCGTTCACGAACTGGAACGCTACCTGAATCTGCTCGGCACCATCGCCGCGGTCTCGCCACTCCTCGGGCTGCTCGGTACCGTAACCGGGATGGTGCGGATATTTGCTGCGATCAGCACCAGCGGTGCAGTCGGAGACCCTGCGGTGCTGGCCGGCGGTATCTCCGAAGCGCTGATTACCACTGTCGGCGGGCTTTCCGTGGCCATCCCGTCGCTGGTCGCCTACCGTTACCTGCGCGACCGCGTCGACGGACTGGTCATAGCCATGGAGAAGGAAGCGATCACGCTCGTGGAGGCATTGCACCGTCGCCAGTACCTGGACAGCCTGGGCCGTCGCGATGAATCTGCGGCAGCGTAACGTCCGCGAGGAGCCCGACGTCAACCTCATCTCGCTCGTGGATGTGGTGCTGTTGCTGCTGATCTTCTTCATGCTCACGACGAGCTTTGTCCGTCAGTCACAGCTTGCGGTGCGCTTGCCGGAAGCGGCAACAGTAATGCAGGCAGACGCAAGGGAGCCGCCGAGGCTGGAGATTACGGTCACCGCGCGCGGGGAGTACTTCGTCAACGGGCGCGCGCTCGTCGACAACCGCCCCGAAACGCTGGCCGCTGCCATCCGCCGTGTATCACCCGACGCGACAGCGGTGGGTGAGGCCGTGATCAGCGCCGACGGCCGTGCTTCGCACCAGGACGTGGTGACGGCCATGGACGTCGTCGGTCGCCTCGGTATCACCGAGGTGCAGATCTCGACCATCCGGCCACGGACGCAGTAGGGCAGCCGTTGGACTCGCCTGCTGCCAGCTCAACGCAGCTGTACCGGCGGCTGATCGGGCTATCGCTCCCGTACTGGCGCATCTTCCTGCTGTCTGCCGTCGGCATGGCGCTCTATGCGGCCACTGACACCGCTTTCGCATGGCTGGTGAATAACCTGCTGAAGGCGGTAAGCCCGGCAGAACTGGCCCCCGAGCACGGCACGATTCGTCGCTGGATACCGATGGCCATCCTGCTGCTTTTCGTCATCAGGGGAGTCGGCGAGTTTGCCTCGACCTACGGGCTTGGGTGGATAGCTCGTCGGGTGATCGCGACGCTGCGTGAGCAGGTGTTCGACAAATTCATGCGGATGCCAACGCGGTTTTTCGACCAGGCGTCATCGGCTCTGCTGCTGTCGAAGCTGACCTTCAACATCGAGCAGATCGCGGAATCGACTTCGAGCGTCGTCACGGTGATGGTGCGGGAGGTGCTGACGGCAATCGGTCTCATTGGTTACATGATCTACCTGAGCCCGGCACTGGCGGGTTTCGTGTTCGTGGCGGTGCCGCTCGTGGTGGCGCTGACGCGCACGCTTGGCCGGCTGTTCCGCCGCTACAGCTCCCGTATCCAGCAGTCCATGGGCGACGTGACGAGAGTGGCGCAGGAGGTATTGCAGAGCCAGCGTGTCGTTCGCATTTTCAATGCCAGGAGCTACGAGAACCGGCGGTTCGCCGTGGCAAATGACAAGAACCGCCGCATGCACATGCGCCTGGTGGTCACGCGCGCCACTGGGGATGCCCTGACGGCCTTCGTTGCCGCGGCGGGGCTTGCTGGCGTGGCCGCGGTCGCCACCTCCGATACGGTGCGTCAGTCCATGGATCTCGGTGATTTTGGCGGGTTCATCACGGCGCTCGTGCTCCTGATGCGGCCCCTGCGGCAGCTCACGGGGGTTAACGCGGTGATCCAGAAGGGGCTTGCTGCCGGTGAAAGCGTATTCGGGCTACTGGACCAGTCCGACGAGATCGACACTGGCCACTACGATCCGGGCCGCGTGCGCGGCAAGGTGGAGTTCCGTGGTGTCAATTTCACCTACGAGGCCGCCAAGGGCATCGTATTGCGCGACATCAACCTGGTCGTGTCGGCCGGACACAAGCTGGCGCTGGTGGGGCGCTCCGGCAGCGGCAAGACGACCCTGGTCAACCTGCTGCCACGCTTCTATGAGATCGACTCGGGTTCGATCCTGATCGATGACCGCCCGCTCGCCGAGTACTCCCTGACTGCGCTGCGCAACCAGATCAGCCTCGTAAGCCAGGACGTGGTGCTGTTCGATGACACCATCGCCAACAACATTGCCTACGGTGCCCTGAACGATTCTCCCAGGGAGGCAATAGAGCGGGCCGCCAGGGCGGCGCATCTCGATGACATGCTTGCGCAGCTTCCCGACGGGCTTGATACCATCGTGGGCGACCGGGGGGTGCTGCTGTCCGGCGGGCAACGTCAACGCATAGCGATAGCGCGGGCACTGCTCAAGGATGCACCGATTCTCATTCTCGATGAGGCCACCTCGGCGCTCGATACCGAGTCGGAGCGCTACATCCAGGAAGCGCTGGAAGAACTGATGGCAAATCGAACGACGTTTGTCATCGCGCACCGGCTGTCGACTGTCGAGCACGCCGATGCCATTGCCGTCATGGCTGATGGCCGCATCGTCGAGTGCGGCACCCACAAGCAGCTGCTCGTGGCCAGCGGCCACTACGCGTCACTTTATCGTATGCAGTTCCGGGATGAGTGAACGTCGGGCAGTGCGTCGCGTGGAGCGGCTGTGGTACGGCACGTCGGCGGTTCCCTGGCTGCTACTGCCGCTTTCCGCATTGTTCGCCGCAGGTGTCTGGCTGAGGCGGCTGTTATATGCCAGGGGCTGGCTGCGATCGATCAAGGTGGGGGCGCCGGTCATTGTGGTCGGGAATATCACCGTCGGTGGTACGGGCAAGACCCCGGTGGTGGCGTGGCTCGCGCGCCGACTGCGTGCCACCGGCTGCAGGCCTGGAATCGTCAGCCGGGGCTATGGCGGCAGGTCTCACCACGAGCCGGTATCGGTGACGGCGGCCAGTCGTGCCGAAGAGGTGGGCGACGAGCCGGTCGTGCTGGCCCGACGCACAGGTATGCCGGTCGCGGTGTGCGTCGCGCGGGTCGAGGCCGCACGCCGGCTGGTGGAGCAGGGCGCCGACGTCATCCTCGCCGACGACGGCTTGCAGCACTACGCCCTGGCGAGAGACCTGGAAATCATCGTCGTGGATGGCGAGCGCCGCTTCGGTAACGGACTGCTGTTGCCGGCCGGTCCGCTACGGGAGCCCGTCAAGCGCTTGCTTGATGCGGGGCTGGTGCTGGTCAATGGCGGGAGCACGCAATCTGCAGACGAACTCGGCTTTCGGCTGC
Source organism: Gammaproteobacteria bacterium (assembly GCA_023150055.1). Classification (GTDB taxonomy): domain Bacteria; phylum Pseudomonadota; class Gammaproteobacteria; order Steroidobacterales; genus QUBU01. The sequence goes on from JAKLLP010000177.1 coordinate 4,003, forward strand.
GGGCGGTGGAGGCGGTGGCGTTGTCCCGCAGCGAACGAAGATCGCTTGCCTCATTTTCCGGTCAGCGTGTCTGGGCAGTCGCGGGGATCGGTGATCCGGGACGCTTTTATGCGACACTTCGCCAGCATGGCATCGTGCCAGTCAGCGTCATGGTTCCGGATCATGGCCGTACGGACCTCGCGTTGCTGCGGGAGCAGGCGGACTGGCCCATACTGATGACGGAGAAGGATGCCGTGAAATATCCCGATTGCCACGACCAGGCGGCGTGGTACGTCCCCGTGGAAGTGGAGATGGAGGATCGTATCGAGGCTGGCATCATGGAGCGGGTAACTGCGGCCATCGGTAGCCCGACAGCCGGGCATGACGGATAAAGCTCGTGAGTGAAGCCGATTTCCGCGTGGTCATCCCGGCGCGCTATGCCTCGACGCGTTTCCCCGGCAAGCCACTGATCCCGCTGGCTGGCCGTCCCATGATTGCGCACGTGTACGAGCGCGCGCACGCCAGCGGTGCTGCCGAGGTCATTATTGCGACTGACGACGAGCGAATCGCCGTGGTGGCACGGGAGATCGGCGCCGAAGTCGTCATGACGCGAGCGGACCATGTGTCCGGAACCGAGAGGGTGGCCGAGGTGGCTCGACTCCGTGACTGGTCCGACGAGACGATCGTGCTCAATGTTCAGGGAGACTCACCGCTGATTCCACCGCCGAGTATCAGTCAGGCAGCAGCGCTGCTCATGGAACATCCGTCGGCGGCAGTGGCGACCTTGTGCACCCCTATCGTGGAGGCGCGAGATTACACGAACCGCAACGTCGTAAAGGTCGTCACCGACCGCTCCGGCAGGGCGCTTTATTTCAGCAGGGCAGGCATCCCGTGCCGCGCTCACGGTGCAGCGGAGGGTCTGCCACTTGCCTGGCGGCACTTGGGCATTTATGCCTATCGCGTCGCGGCCCTGGATCGGTTGAGTGAGGCCCCTGCCTGCATGATCGAAACGGTGGAAAAGCTGGAGCAGCTGCGCGCATTGTGGTTAGGCATGGAGGTACGGGTGGGCGTGGCGGCGCTCGCGCACGGGCCGGACGTGGACGCACCTGAAGACGTTGCTGTGGTCGAAGCGGCCCTGCTGCGGGAGCGTAGCCAGGCCGCTAGCCCGCGCTATTCATGAAGGCGGCATCGAGCCCAGGTGGGCCAATGAGTAATCG
>JAKLLP010000178.1:0-259 GCA_023150055.1 Gammaproteobacteria bacterium
GGCGAGACCCGCGGCATCGTCGATGAATCGTGCCGCGGCTGACTCCGATCGCTACAATGGCACGCCTTGCAGGCGCGGGTGTCCCATGCGCCATTCGCTTCAACGACGATCCGAGGTTCCATCCAATGAGCAAGAAACAGTATTCGACGCCCCCGGCAATGCAACTCGATACCAGCCGCAGCTACCAGGTCTCGATCGAGACGGACAGGGGCACCATCGAGCTCGAGTTGTATCCCCAGCACGCGCCGAAGACGGTCAA